>CADBXV010000011.1 GCA_902798645.1 uncultured bacterium | reverse complement strand
GTATGTTTTGAACCGCCAATACCCATAACTGATAATTTTGATGCACCGGAATTAGATTTCAGAGATGATACCATAGAATAAATATCATCCAATCTTGTTAATTGGTAATTCGGTAAATCTACCCAGTTTAAAAATTTACCTTCTTTATTAGCTCTTTTCGAAAACTCGTTTACAAATTCAGATGTTTTTGATTCATACTTTGAAAAATCAACACCTGAAAAATTTGTTTTTAGTGATGAACTTTTTGTTAACATATTTATCTCTCCTTTACTGATTATATTTTATCTTAAAAATAAAGTTATTTTAAAACTACCCCTGACTTTCAATTTCTTCTTGTCTTTTTGATTTGTAACTGTACAGTGAATAAATAACAACACCTATTAACAACCAGAACAAGAAATAAACAGCCGATGTCGCTTTAGCACTAAATTTACAATACATTAAAGCAGAACAAGTCAATATGCCAAAAATCGGAAACCATGGACAAAAGGGAACCTTGAACGGTCTTGATCTATCAGGCTCTGTTTTTCTTAAAATTAAAACTGCAATACAAATTATAATAAATGAAG
The DNA here is from genome assembly GCA_902798645.1 of uncultured bacterium. Taxonomy (GTDB): domain Bacteria; phylum Cyanobacteriota; class Vampirovibrionia; order Gastranaerophilales; family Gastranaerophilaceae; genus CAG-196. Next base: position 33,057 of record CADBXV010000011.1, on the reverse strand, counting down.
TAAACGTACCAAAGTTACAAAGTTCAGCCGACAAATTCAAATCCATAAATAAAGCACAAACAATTACGACAAGCCCTGAAAGCCAAGTCATTATATGCGGTGTCTTAAATTTTGGGTGAACAGCATTCAAAGACTTTGGTAAAAATCTGTCACGGCTCATCGCCCATAAAATTCTGGTAGTTCCAAGTTGATAAATCAAAAGAACAGACGTTAATGCACAAAGCGCGCCTACAGATAACAATCCTGCATACCAATTTTTACCGATAAATCTCATAGCATGAGCAAGCGGCGCTTGAGTGTCTATAGCATTCAGAGGAACAATTCCTGTTAACACTAATGCTGCACATACATATAAAATTGTACAAATTACAAGAGTACCCATAATTGCAATAGGTAAATCTCTTTGTGGATTTTTTGTTTCTTCTGCCGCAGTTGAAACCGCATCAAATCCTATATAAGCAAAAAATATAATAAACGCTCCGGAAAAAATTCCTTCAATACCATTCGGTGCAAACGATGCCAAACTCGTACCCCAATTTTCAGGCGCAACATAGAATGAGCCAACAACGATGAATGAAAGTATAATACACATATTTACACCGACCATTATTGTCGCAACTTTAGTAGATTCTTTTACACCTTTTATTAACAGCAGCGTTAATATAAATACAATTGCTATTGCAGGAACATTAATAGCAATAGGAATTTGTATGTCAAATGGCAGGTTTAAAAAGGGCATTTTATCGTGAACATCCCAGCCGTATTTATTACATAATTCATACATTGTTCTATAGTCATTTCTTAACCATAACGGACAATTTACAACAAATGCCGGTAAAATATGTTTAAATCCTTTTAAGAACTGTACAAAATATCCTGTCCAAGCACTTGCAACCGTAATATTACCGATTGCATATTCAAGCATCAATATCCAGCCTACCATCCAAGCCATAAATTCACCCATTGTTGCATAAGTATATGTATAAGCACTTCCTGCAACAGGTATCATAGCAGCGATTTCCGAATAAGACAAAGCCGAAAATACGCTTGCAATTGCCGCTAATAGCATAGAAATAACAACTGCCGTGCCTGCACCTGCGCCGTCAGAACTTCCTACAATTGCACTTCCGATAATTGTAAAAATTCCGGTACCAACAACAGCTCCGATTCCTAAGATAATTAAATCAAATGCATTTAGCGTTTTCTTTAGTTCGGAATTTGTTCCCTCATCTATCAATTCTTGAGGACTTTTACATTTTATTAAGTTATTATATATTTCTTTTAAGTTATTCATTTTTCGCTATTTCTTTTTTCTCAGCCAATCTGTTTTTTCTGTATCCGTATGTTGCATAAATTAGAATTCCCATAAGTATCCACGCAAAGAACAATTGTGTTGATAATATTGCAGAATCTCCTTTTGCAGTTACCATCATAAATGCCATAAGCCCACCGCAGCATAAAATACCTGCAAGAGGAAACCACGGACAAAAAGGAACTTTAAAAGGTCTTGGTCTGTCAGGATCAATTTTTCTTAATATTAAAATTGCAAGACAAACAATAATAAAAGATGTAAATGTTCCAAAATTACATAAAGCCGCTGCCGCATCAAGATTTAATGTTAATGCACCAAATATGGAAACTATACAAACTACCCACGTTAAAACGTGTGGTGTATTAAATTTTGGATGCAACTTTTGGAATGCTTCCGGCAAAAAGTGATCACGACTCATTACATACAAAATTCTTGTTGCCGCCATTTGCATAACAAGTAAAACGGACGTTAATCCTGCAATTATACCCACAGACATAAATCCCGGAACAGCCTTTGCAATCCAGCCATTTAATGCATTTTCCATAGCAAAAGCTAAAGGCGCACCTAAAAATGCTTGATCAACATTTCCTTGAGTTCTGTACATACCTGTCAAAACGAGAGCAACCAGAGTATAAACAATCGTAGTTACTACAAGAGAACCTATAATTCCTATAGGTAAATCTCTTTGTGGATTTTTACATTCTTCCGCAGTAGTTGCTAATGCATCAAATCCTATATAAGCAAAGAATATTATAAATGCTCCCATGAAAACACCGCTAAATCCGTTTAGAGCAAACGGTGTCCAATTGGCAGGTTCTACAAAGAAAAATCCGGTTATAACAAATAACGCAATTATTCCAAGTTTTAATGCAACCATAAATGCTGCCATTTTTGTTGAATCTTTTGTTCCTTTTATAAGAGTTAAAGTTATAAACAATATAATTAGTATTGCAGGAAAATTTATACAAAACGGAATTCCGCATACATAAGGAATAACCGAATGATAATCGATGCCTTGTGCTGATAATGTATGAACAGCACTTCTAAAATCACTTACAAGCCAAATTGGAGGGTTTGTAATTATTGCAGGAAGTACATGTCCAAAACCTTTAAGAAATTGAATAACATAATTTGCCCAAGCACAAGATACAGCAATAAAAGCTATAACATATTCAAGCATTAAAATCCAACCGACAAGCCAAGCTGCAAATTCACCCAGCGTTGCAAATGTATAAGAATAAGCACCACCGGCAACAGGTATCATAGAAGCAAACTCACTAAAACATAAAGCTGAAAAAACACACGCAATTGCAGCAATTATCATTGATAATACAAGAGCCGGTCCTGCACCGGGGCTAGTTCCGTCAGCAGAGCCTGCGGCTGCAATTCCTACCACTGCAAAAATTCCGGAACCAATAATTGCACCGACACCTAATATAATCAAATCCCAAACACCGAGTGTTTTCTCTAAACCGCCTTTTGATGCACTTTCAACTGCATCATCAGGGTTTTTTCTTTTTAACATATTTGATATTATATCGGTTAGTGACATCATTACCCTTTCTAATTTATAGGTCGGGTTTTAATCCGACAAATACTTTTTGTCGGGTTAAAACCCGACCTATATTCTTAAAGTTTTTCTTTTTGTTGGTGCATTAAAATGCACCCTACTTTCTACGTTATATATTCCTAGTGCCTTAGTATCTTAGTGCCATAGCGCCTTAATTTACCCCTTGCAAAGCGGAAAACCTAGTTTTTCTCTTTGCTCTACATAAAGCTTTGCAACAGCAGATGCCATTGTACGAACTCTATTAATAAAGTTTATACGTTCATCTTTAGAGATTACACCTCTTGCATCAAGTAAGTTGAATGTATGAGAGCATTTAAGAACATAATCATAAGCAGGAAGAACAAGTTCAGCATTTACGCAATTATCTACTTCTTTTTGGTATGAATCAAATAGGCTGAAAAGTCTTTCTGCATCAGAATATTCAAAGTTATATTTTGATTGTTCAATTTCATTTTGAAGATAAATATCACCGTATTTAAGAGTATTATTCCACATAATATCAAATACAGATTCTTTGTTTTGAATATACATAGCAATTCTCTCTAAACCGTAAGTTATCTCCAATGCAACAGGCTTAACTTCCAAACCGCCTACTTGTTGGAAATATGTAAACTGAGTAATTTCCATCCCGTCAAGCCAAACTTCCCAACCTACACCGGCAGCACCAAGAGTCGGAGATTCCCAATTGTCTTCAACAAATCTTACATCATGTTTGCTTAAATCAATGCCCATTGCTTCCAAACTCTTTAAATAAAGTTCTTGAGCGTTATCAGGAGAAGGTTTTAATATAACCTGATATTGAAAATAATGTCCTAACCTGTTAGGATTTTCTCCGTATCTTGCATCAGTAGGACGTCTGCAAGGCTCAACCATTGCAGTTTGCCACGGTTCAGGCCCTAATGCTCTTAAAAAAGTTGCAGGATTCATTGTTGATGCACCTTTTTCAATATCATAAGGCTGTTGAATTATGCAACCATAATCAGACCAAAAACGTGACAAATTTAAAATCAAATCTTGAAAATTTAGCGCCATCTTATATTTCCTATGTTTTGTCAGATTAGTAAATCCGACCTACTATGTTGTAAAATTTACACTTTATTTAATATACATAAAAATTAGGTAAATTACAAACATAAGGAATATCTAATGTAAATTTTTGTAAAAAGGTTATCCTGTTATTTATGTTTAAAAGTCTTTACTGTTGCACTATCCATTACTTATTTTTCAGGTTTCATTGCATCATGAATACCTTTGTATTGTTCTATCATCCTGTTAAAAAATCTTTTTATCGGATTTTGTTTTTGTTCTTTGGGCATAAAATACCCATAAGACCTCGCTGCTTCTTTTGGGGTATGAGTTGAATAGCCAACAATTCTTCTGGGGAGAAACATTTTTACTGTTCTCCAACTTCCAAAGCTTACATTATCTACTGAGTTTAGCATTTTTCGCCTCTTTATTTTGTCTGTTATCGTAAATAAAAACACGTAAAAAAAATTTTTGCTACTTAAAATTTTAATTTTCATTAAAAACTATAAAAGTATTTTTTATAACTTCGTACCCTTTCAGTAAAGACTTATAATCTACTTTTTCATTAGCTGAGTGCATATTATAAACATCAGCCAGCCCTAAAAGCATAGGCATAAAAGTTTCTCCTTTAGAATTTTTATGCTGGCAATAAATATGGGTTTCTGCACCTGCGTGGAATGAAGATATATCATTTTTAATACCTGCTTTTTCGCAAGCTTTTGTATGCACAACTTCTATCCTGTCGTCTTTAGCTCTTTCAAACGGTGGTAAATGTATTTCAAACTCTATTTGAGCCTCTGCCAGACTCTCATATTTTTTATTAAATTTATCAACAATTGATGACATCAAAGCCTTTAATTCATTTTCTTTTTCAATACTTGCACTTCTTATTGAATAAGATGCCATACCCAAAACATTAATTATATTTGTAGAAGTTTTTTTCATAATCTCTGTTATATAATCATTTGTTTTAATTCCTTTCTCAACAATAGATGCAACTGAGTTTTGAATTCCGCCGGCGACAATTGCGCCAAGATTGCAAGAAGTTATAACACCTGTTTCATCTTCAAAGAAAACACCTTGAGGAAATTCTGCAATAAGTTCCGCAATAAGTTTTGCTGCGTTTAATCTTGTTTTATCACCGATATCTATACCGGAATGACCGCCTTTTAAGCCTTTAACCGTAATTTTTGCATTGGTATAACTTGCTCCTGAGATTTGTAATTGACCTAATTTATCTGCATCATTTACAAGAACATATTTTGATAAAATATTATCAAACTCAACATGTTCAATCCCACTCATGCCGGTTTCTTCGTCACGTGTAAAAGTTATCTCTAAACCGCCATGAGGTATTAAATTCTCCCTCGCTTGAAGATGATCTGGGTGAGGTGTCAATCCGTTTGCAAGTTCCTTTGCCAGCATCAATGCACAAGCGACACCAACTTTATCATCAGCACCAAGAGTTCTGCCTTTTGCATGAATAAAACCTTCTTCATCAAGATAAATCACAACAGGACTGTCATCACCTACTACATCCATATGTGATGATAGCATTATAGGTTCTTTGGTTTCATCTGTTGCAGGTACGTGAATATATATATTTCCGTAATTATCTTTTTTACCGTTTATATTGTTTTTCTTGCAATAGTTCAAAATCCAATCAATAACCTTATCTTCCTTCAATGAAGGTGAAGGGATTGATACCAAATTGCAAAAAATATCTAAAACTTCGTTTTCGTTTCTTAAATTATCCAATATAACTGTCATTGAAGACCTCCTTGTTGTTGAATTCTCCTATTGCTCTTGTCGGTGCAGCACACCGCACCCTACTATCTTATATTCGTTTATTGAAATGCACACTTCTGTTTTTACCCCATTAGCTTCCTCTAAAAAATCTTCTGTTTGTAGCTTTACTGCTATTTTCATCAATATTTACATGTACATAACGCATACACTTTGGACATCTGCCTGTATATTGCGTACCCTCTTTGTTTTTATACAGTCTTCCATATGTGTGACAACAGTCAAACCACACACCTATAAACTTTCTTAAATTTTGTTGTTCGTTACTGTTATCTTCCACGTCTTGATCCTCTGCTATACACTTCTCTGGATATCGGTCTGAATATACTTTGAGTAAGAACATCTACATAACTGTCTTTTAAATGAGCATAGTCAAATATTATCAATCCGTTTACAGCGCATCTTCTTGATGCATGAATTTGTTTAATCAAATCTGCATTTGAACCGTTCATAAATGTAACAAACAATCCTGCATAAAGTTTTGTGCCTGCCGCTTTACTTCTTAATACATTACCTAACAAGTTCATTGCAGTTTTATCATCACAAGTTAATAACAGCGGTGTAAAACCATCTATAAAATCATTTGTTGACCAAGTTTTCCAATCTTGCAATTTTGTATCATATGCCATTTGCTGATTAGGAAATATTACAGCTGTCGCTGTAATGCCGTTCATCCTTGCAAGTCTTCCTATTCTTCTCACAAAATCAGTTACTTTTCCTGCTCGATACATCTTCCACTGATACCAAAGAGCATCGTCATCTGTTAATTCAACAGGATCAATCTCATACATTTTTTTGAATTCTTCTCTTGCATATTTTGTATAGCCCCAATTTGACATATCATAATTAGAGTAATTAGGTGCTAAAGACTGAGGATATCTGATATAATCAAGATTGATGCCGTCAGGTCTGTATCTTAAAATAATCTCATCTATTAAATTATAAAGAAAAGCTTGAACCTCCGGATTTGCCGGATCTATAAAGTAGCCGTTATGTTCTGAAACAGAGTATGGTATTGTTTCTGAATCAACATTTCTTTTTTGATAATTTGCCCATTCAGGCTTTACTGCAAGAATATATTTTGGATTTGATTCCGGCGGTTTGTTACCGACATAAAATGTTTCAAACCAAATATGGACTTTTATGCCTCTGCGATGAGCTTCTGTTATCCAGATTCTTAAAGGATCAAAACCTGCATACTCAGGATTTTGTTTAATGAAACCATACTCGGACATTGTTCTTGATGGAAATATTGTTTGACCGTGATAGTAAGTTTCTATAAATATATTGTTTATTCCTGCATCAGCAAGTCTGTCCAAAACAGATACAATTTCTTCCATGCTATAGTATGTAGGTCTTATCCACACACCTTTCAGTTCATAAGGATTATACGGAATCACTGTAGACATAGCTAGGTCAGCATACTCTATAGCCTTTGATGCGTATTTTTGGGAATCATTACTATCTTTTTGAGCTCTAAAAATGTATTCTTTTGCTCTATTCAAGTTTTGTTCTGCTTTTCGCTGGTTAATCGAAGAATTTTTTGCATAATAAAACATCATATTATCAACTTCTTTTACTTTTTCTCTTGCACCGTATAAAAAAGTATCAGAAGTTATATAGGAGGTAATTAGTTTATTTTCTGTATCAATATATATTTTTGAGCCTACCATTACATTTTCGTTAATCCATTTTTTTGCTTTGCCATGTCCGCTTATTACTATTCCATTTGCAGGTATTAAAGAGTCTGCTCCGCTTAGTGCAGAAACGGTATCTCCTGTTATAACCGCCTCTGTTCCAAATTCGTTTGTATTTGTTCTGAAACCAAAAGCAGGAGTATATACCACCAGCTGGTTTGCTCCTCTTAATCCGGGATAATTTGCACCTTTTGCATTCGTACTTGATTGAGGATCGATTACATCAATCGGGAATGATGACTGATTAAAAATAACTTCATTTTCTTGAGGAATGTAAGGTTCATAAATATTTTGTGCTTGTACCACAGCACAAAATATTGAAAATATTAATATAATAAATAATTTACGAAAAATTCTCTCCATCCCCAAATTCCTGATTAAGAATATTATAAAACCAGAATAAGATAATTACAATACACTAAAGATAATATAATCAACTTCGTAAAAATTCTGAAAATAAACCCAAAGCTTGCTCTAAAGCGACTGCACAAAAACCTATTCTGACGTACCCTTCCATCTCCATTGTTTCACCGGGAAGCAATGCAACACCTGTTCGGTTTTGCAATCTCCTGCATAATTCTCTTGACAACATGTCTTTTTTATATTTTACAAGCGCAGTTGTTCCGCCGTTTGGAATTACACACTCTACATTATCTTCCTTAGTTAACCAATCCGTGAAAGTTTTAATTCCGGACTGCATTATTTTAAAATTTCGTTCTTGAATTAAATTTCGGTTTTCTAATGCGACAGATGCAAAATAATCATCTAAAACACCTACACTTATAGTATTATATTGCCTTTGATGGTTAATTTCATTAATTAAATCTTCTCTCGCACAAACCCATCCTAATCTTAACCCGGGAAGTGAATAAGTTTTTGACATACTCCCGACTGAAATGCCTTTGGAATAAATATCCGCTATAGATTGCGAATAAGGATTACCTATCATATTAAGTCCTCTGTATGCCTCATCAGATAATATCCATACGTTTTTTTGTTTTGCTCTTTCCGCCAGCTCTTCAATTAACCAATTAGGCATAACCGAACCGGTTGGATTATTGGGATTATTTATGCATAAAAGTTTTGTTTTTGATGTTACAACAGTGAACAATTCTTCCAAATCAGGAAGCCAATTGTTCTTCTCCTTCAAAAAATACATTTTTACATCCGCACCTATTGAGTCAGGAATCGAATAATGCTGCTGATATGCAGGTACTACACAAACAACCTCATCCCCTTTTTCAAGCAGCGAATAGTATACCAACTGATTTGCACCTATTGCGCCATGTGTTACCGTAATATTATTTAATTCTTGATTTGAATACAAAGATTTTATATTATTTTTAAGTCGCTCTGAACCGGTAATATCACCATAAGTTAACGGAATATCAAATGCATTAATTCCTACATGACCACATAACTCGTTTATTGTTAAAGGCTTAATACAGGTTGTTGTTAAATCATACAACGCACCTGATTCATACCTGTTCATCCATTCTTCAACTTTAAAAGGCGAAATCTTCATACATAAATTCTAGCACAAAATAAAGGCACAAACTGACAGTTTGTGCCTTTAAATTTTCTTTAAAAGTTATTAATTATTTTCCGTTAACAACTTCTTTGAATTTCTTACCAGCAGAGAATACAGGAACTGTCTTTGCAGGAATCTTAATAGCTTTACCTGTTTGAGGATTTCTGCCATTTCTAGCTGCTCTCTTACGTGGTTCAAATGTACCAAAACCTACTAAAGTTACTTTTTTACCTTTTGATACAGTTTTTTGAACTGTTTCTATTAAAGCTGATAATACTTCGTTAGCTTCTTTTTGAGTAACTTTTGCTTTTTTTGAAATTTCTGATACTAATTCTTCTTTGTTCATTATAAAATTCCTTTCTTAAATTTTACAAGGACTATTATAGCGCTTTAATAAAAGATTGCAAGTCTTTTTTTCACCTAAAAGTATGATTTTTTCTGGAATTTAATATAAAATTTTTTCTCAAAACAAAACACAGAAACAAATTCGGCATGTCTAAAATAAACATTCAGAAATTTTAACTTAGTCTTCAAAATTTACTAAATTTCCGTTGGATCCCTCTCCAAATGCTCCATACGCTTGTTGAAGCTTTTGCGATTTTTGTGTTTTTGATAATTCTAGCTGTATATTATCCATACCCTTTTCCAAGGCTTTTATATTTTTTAATTCTGAATTTCGAATTTCATCCAATATTTTATCAAGCTGTTTTTGCTGAATTTGAGTAAGCTCTAAATATCTTCGCATGCATTTGCAGTTCATAAATAACTGTTCCCGTGATCTTAGAAGAGTAATTGCACTGTCAAAATCTTCTTTTTCAATCATTTTTGCAATTTCTTCCGCTCCGTTTAACAATTGTTGATATTGCAAGATAAGTTGTTCAAATTGTTGCTCACTTTGCATCTGTTTCTCCGGAATTTTGTTGTAATGTTTCATTTGCAGTTGAATTATTTGCTTGTTGTTCATTCAATGCATCTTCTACTGTTGTAACACCGCTTTGTATTTCAATTGCCTTTTGGAATCCCCACCTTATATTTGTCAAATCTTCTATAACTTCATCTATCAATGCACTGTTCCTTTGTACATTTGCTTTAATAAGATTCATTGCCATACGATTATAGAGTTTAAACAGTTGTTTTGAAACATCATTGCCGTTTTCTAAGTCGATTGTGCGCATCAATTCCCTGATAATTTTTCTTGCGCCATCTATGTTTTCTGAGCGTTCTTTAAATTTATTCTCTGCTATTGCATTTTTTGCTTTCTGTAAAAACTGAATTGCTCCGTCAAAAAGTAATATCATCAATTTTTCCGGCGTTGCGGTTGTTATATTACTTGTTTGGTATTGTTTTATATATTTACTATAGGGATTTATAGGTGACATTTATACCTTCTTGTTTACAAATATGCCGGATGCCATATTCAGTTTTTGTACTAATTCGCCCAATTCATTTCCTGATATTGTTTCTATTAATCTATCAGTTGAACTGTCATATAATTCTATTATATCATCCTTTACATTTAATTTAACATAAAATTCTTTTTCCGGATTCTCAAAATCTTCAACATCAAATTCTGCGGAATTTTCTTGGGTGTCTTCTACCATACCGTCATTGAACTCTCCTTGTTGATTTGAAGGATTGTTTTGTTGACCTCCTGAACCTTCTCTGTCTTCTTTTTCACGCACTCTTTGATTATTTACAAGACCGTTAACCTGTTGTGCAGAATTTGTAGGGTCAGATGCGATTGATTGTTCAACCCTGTTTGCGTATTCTGCTGAAGTTTGTTCTTTTATTGCACCGGTATTCGCAATAGAAAGACCATCCATGCCCATTTTTAAAACTTCCTTTACATATATTAACTTACTTATTATATTATGATATAATTTATTTTGTTACATCATATAAAAGAAGGGTTATTTTATGAGCAAAAGCGTATTTTTTGATTATATGGAAAAAATGTGTTCTTTCCCTTTATGGATAAAACAAACTATTTTCTTAAATTTGTCTAATGATTTAACACAATATTTAAGTAATGAATTTTTAGATGTAGAAGAAGGAGATTTATTTCACGTATATAAACCGTCATTATCGGAACATGGTCAAAATGAATTACTGACAAAAGAGTCCGGTTTTGACGAAAGCATATATTCTTTTTTAAATTGCTGTTCAAAAGGAATGTCACTAATTGAAATAGCAATAGAAAACAACTTTACTATGGAAGAAGTTGCAAAAGCTTTTACATTCTGTAAAAAATCCAAACTTTTTTCTGCAGAAGTACCTAATCTTGTAAGCGCAATTGCCGGATTTATCGCAGGAAATTACAGAACAGGTGAATATTTTATACGTGCAGGAAAAATGACTATTGAACAGCTTGACCAAGTCCTACATAAGCAACAAGAAATCAGAGATTCCGGCAAACACGTGTTTATTGCGGAACTAATGGTTAAAATGGGTTTTGTTAGAGAAGTCGACGTCAAAAGTATCATTTTTATGAAAGAAGAAGCAGGCAAAAGATTTTCTCTAAATCCTGATGATATGCCGGATATTGCAGTTGAAAAAGAAAATTACGACATAAGAGTCGAAAACACACGGCTTAAAGAAGAAAATGAAATAATGCGTCAAAAATTAGATGCGGTTTTAACTTTTATAAAGGATCACAAAGCGTAATAAAATGATAAAAGTTGAGTATGTAAGAGATGGATTAATAGAAGAATTCCACGAAGGATATTGGGTTTCGGCAAAACCTATAAAAGGATTTTCGCCGGATAATGACCATAACACGCCATACTTTTTACGTTCTTGCGCAAAACCACTTCAAGCAACTCTGCTTTTAGACTACGGACTTGACTTAAAGAAAGAAGAACTTGCACTGTGTTGTGCTTCCCATGCCGGAGAAGATTGTCACATTAAAGTTGCAATGAAAATAATGAAAAAATTTAAAATCAAAGAAGAAATGCTTAAGTGCGGAATACATGCTCCACTGTCAAAAGGTATGCAAAATCGAATGATTGTCAGAGGAGATTCCCCAACCCCACTGCATAACAACTGTTCCGGTAAGCATTTAGGATTTCTTGCAATATGCGTAAATAAAGGTTGGAGTACAACTGATTATGACGCACCTGACCATCCGCTTCAAATTGCAGTTAAAGAAAAAATAAATGATTTATGCGGTATCACAAAAGAATATCCTATGACCACCGATGGTTGCGGAGTACCAATCTTAAGTATGCCGTTAAAAAATTTGGCTCAAGGTTTTGTAAGACTTCTTGAATACCCCCAAATTTTAACTGCAATTAAAACAAACCCGTACATTTTCGGAGGAGAAGGCCGAACAGACACTGAAATTATAAGCAAAACAGAGAATTTGATTGCAAAAGTCGGAGCAGGCGGACTCTGCGTTATTTTAAACGTGCAAGAATGCAACGCTTTTGTTGTAAAAATTAATGATGCTTCTCCTGAAGCAAGGAGATTTGCGTTATTTGAAATCATCAACCGTATTGGTTGGGGAGAAATTAAGTATGACAACAGAATCAAAACTATTGCCGGAAAAGTTGTCGGACAAGTAAAGGTTTCTTTTTAAATAATTAATTTTGTGTTATTTTTTTTCTATGACGAAAATACAACCAATCACATTTAGGGGTAAATTTATTAAGCAGAATAAGTTTAAACAGCCGACTGCTCAATTTGTACATGACATTATCAAAACCAAAGTTAATAATTTATCAAATGAAGAATTATTGGAAAAATTACCCTTTGACGTAGAAATTAAAAGAGCAAATAATTCTAATAGAGCAATTCATCCACAAATATCCTGCTACATATACTATAAGCAGTTTTGGGGGAAACAATCTTATTATGTTGAACACGGAACTGAATATACAATTACACAAATACGAAAGTGGTTTAAAGAATTTGCTGATTTTGTAGAAAAAAATAAAAATAGAACAAAATTAACCCCCAAAGAAGAAAATGACAGAATTTTTGATTTTATAATAAACTTAGGGAAAATTAAACACTATAAACCAATACAACAGCTTGAGCCTCAATAGCTCTTTTTTCACCAACAGCATCAAGATGTTCTTTTGTCTTTGCCTTTATTGATATGTCCTCAAGATTCAGACCTAAAATCGATGAAAGAACTTTTTTCATCTCCTGTATATACGGCATCATCTTTGGTGCTTGCGCAATAATATTTGTATCCAAGTTACCTATATAAAAGCCTTTTTCTTTAACCATATAGTAAACCTGTTTTAATAATTTGATACTGTCTGCATCTTTGTACTTTTCATCCGTATCGGGGAATAGAGTTCCTATATCAGGAAGTGAAACTGCACCAAGTAATGCATCTATAATTGCATGCACTAAAACATCCGCATCAGAATGTCCCAAAAGACCTTTTTCATAAGGAATTTTAACACCCCCAATAATTAAATCACGATTTTCTTCCAATCTGTGCAAATCATATCCTATTCCCACTCTGATTTTATTATTAGACATTTTACACCTTTCTCTCTAAAACCACTCACAAAAATTATCTTTACACAGAGTAGCTTCCAAATCCTGCATAATATTTCTTCTGGTCATTTCGTATGTAACAGGTGTTACGGATATTTTATTATTTCTCACAGCCGCAATATCAGTTGATGCATTTTCCGGTTCCGTAATTAATTTTCCTGCCATCCAGTAATAAACTTTTCCTCTCGGATCTACACGTTTTTCATAGCCATCCGTAAAAATTCTGTTACCAAGTTCCGTTATAGCAATTCCTGCAATATCCTCTTTTTCCAATCCCGGAATGTTTATATTCAAAATTGTTTTTGGAGGAATTTTATACTTATCAATTCTGTTTAAAAATTCTGCAATAAATTGAGATGCAAATTTAAAATCCTCATACTCATTTCTTAAGCTTGCAAGAGAAGTTGCAATACTCGGATAACCCATCATAGCACCTTCCATGGCACAACTGACTGTTCCCGAATACAAAATATCAGCACCTAAATTAGGACCATGATTAATTCCTGAAATTACTATATCAGGTTTTTCTTCCTCGCTAAGAATTGCATTTACAGCCAGTTTTACACAATCTCCGGGTGTACCTGTTGTCATCCAGCATTTCTTTGCTCCATATTTCGGTTCCACTTCTTCTACCCTTAACGGTGTGTGCAATGTTAATGAATGCCCTGCAGCACTTCTTTCTCTATCGGGAGCAACCACATAAACATCGTGACTAAGAGATAGTGTTTCGATTAAAGCTCTTATACCGTTTGACAAAATACCGTCATCATTTGATACGAGAATTTTCATTGGATGTTATCCTCCTAACCACTGCTTATGTAATCTGGTTATAACATTTTTTTGTTTCATATCAGATATTGCATCATCAAGAGCATCTTTTAATTTTGCAGAGCCTTTACCTTTTCTGAAGCCTATTCCATATGGCTCACGTGAATATCGTTTAGGAAGTATTTTTACCTGATTATCATCTGAAACAAAACGGTTTAATATAGTATCGTCAGAAGTTATAGCATCAATTGTTCCGTTTTTTAATGCTCTATATGCTTCCGTATATGTTTTAAAACCAATTGTATTAGCAGACGGCACCAAATTTATCATATTTTTTTCTGCAGTTGTTCCCCATATAACACCTACATTTAAACCTGATAGTTCTCCGATTGAAGTTATTTTACTTGAACTTCTTACCAATAAAGCTTGACCTGCGGTATCATATGGAATTGAGAAATCTATTATTTGCTGTCTTTGAGGTGTAATTGTCATTGTTGCAATTACAATATCCACTTCTCCTGTTGAAGCTTTTAACAATCTATCATGAGTCGTTACTGGAACAAAAATAACATTATTCCTGTTACCTGTAATATATTGTGCTACATACCTTGCCAAATCTGCATCATAACCGCAAATCTCGCCTTGTTCATTCTTAAAACCAAACGGTTTTGAATCTATATTTATTCCAACCTTTATAATTCCGCGTTCCATTATTGAATCATAAATGTCTTTTTCGACATATTTTTCAGGCTTAAGAACAACAAAATAAAAAGTTACAATGCATAAAAATATAAATAATAATATTATTCCTAATTTTTTATAACTCAAGTTTCGGTTTCCTTCCGCAAGATTTATCTTCATCGCAGTATCCCAATCGTTCACACTTCGGAACAAGATACGGTTTTAACCACGGTTCAACTTTAACTAACTCATCACACATAGCCTTAACCATTGTTCTGATTTCATACTGCGCTCTTGTACAAAGTCTTAAGTTTGCGATATGAATTAATTCTCTCAAATTTAAACTTGTTACAATTGATGTAGCACAAGCGTTTGGTAAAACGGCTCTTGCATCTTCCGCAGGAATTCCTGCTTCAACAAATTCAGAATATTTTTGAGATATCTCACCCATAAAATCTATAAATTTTTTCTTTAATTCTTCATTTTTTTCAATTGTAGGAGGAATTAAATAATCAAACTGCCCTTTTTCCTTCACATATCTTTGTGATTTCTGAGAAAAAGACATATGGCGGTGCCTTACAAGCTGATGAGTGCATGCTCTTGATACATTTGATATTGCAAAAGTTACCTGTATATGTTCAATAACCGAGTAATGCCCTGAACCAACTACTCTTTCTATCAGTTTAAGCATTTTTTCTTCATCATCAGCATTGTCATATATATTTATAGGCATGTCTGCGCTATAACAAGTTCTTGCTGCTGTATAAATTGTTTTAAGCATGTTTTCCGGTTTTGATATTAAATGAACAACCGGCTTATTATTATGTTCTTCCATCAATTCTCTCTCCCTATAACTTTATATAATAATATCATGGTTTTATACATATGTATAGTAAAAACGCCGAGATTATCCCGACGTTTTTAGCTATCTTTTAATTCAAATTTGACTATTTAACATTACCTGTAGAAAATGTAGATGCTTCCTCATATGGGTTTTCAATTCCTGCATCAACTGCAGATTTATATGCTGTTTCAAAAATTTCATCCGAATTTTCCGCTATTTGAGGATTTTTTATTAAAGCATTTAAATCGCTATTAGTGTTATCAGCATCTTTTACTAACATCGAACGTCCCAAAGCTTCCGCTCTCGGGTCGGAAAAATCTTTTAATTTAGGCTCGTCTTCTTTAATCCCCTGTTGCACATCAAGCTGCTGTTTCTGAGAACTGTTGAAACTTACTTGATTAATACTAAAATTAGGACCGTTAACTTCACTCATGTATATTACCTCGCTTTGTGTTAATTATATCATTTTTTTTGTTTTATCAACCATCCATTCATACTAAAACGTGAGTATAAATTATTTTGCTAGGCAATTGAATAAATTGTTACAAAAGTTTACTATATATAATCCATGATTAAAATAAAATTACCTTACAGACGAATTAGTCTAAAATAATTTGTCCATGATATAATTTTATTAATTGGAGAGGTTAGGATATGATTAGTCTTTTATTAAAATTAATGGGCGATCCCAATGAGAAAAAAGTAAAAAAAATGATGGGAATTGTCGAACATATAAACAAATTAGAGCCGGAATTTGAAAAACTTTCAGACGAAGAACTTAGAGCAAAAACTGATGAATTCAAAGAAATTTTAGCAAAAAGACCGACTTCGGATAATGAAAAAGCTGACAGAATTTTGGAAAAAGAAGCTTTGGATAAAATTTTACCGGAAGCTTTTGCAACTGTTCGAGAAGCAGGAAAACGTGTTTTAAATATGCGCCACTTTGATGTTCAGCTAATTGGCGGATATTTTCTACATAACGGCCACATTGCAGAGATGAGAACCGGTGAAGGTAAAACTCTCGTAGCTACTCTTGCAGCTTATTTAAACGCTTTAACCGGTAAAGGTGTTCACGTAGTTACTGTCAATGATTACCTTGCAAAACGTGACAGTGAATGGATGGGAAAAATCTATAAGTTTTTAGGATTATCCGTTGGTGTAATTCTTTCTAACCAGCATGATGCTGATGAATTTAATAGAAAACGTGCTGCATATGCTTGTGATATTACCTACGGCACAAATAACGAATTTGGATTTGATTATCTTCGTGACAACATGGCACCTTCTAAAGAAAATCTTGTTCAAAGACCTTTTAACTACGCAATCATAGATGAAGTTGACAGTATTTTGATTGATGAAGCCAGAACTCCTTTAATCATAAGCGGTCGCGTTGAAAAATCAGCAGATACCTATACTCTTATGGCGAAAGTCGCACCACAGCTTGAAAAAGATAAAGATTATGAAGTTGACGAAAAAAACAAAAACGTAATCTTCACGGAAGACGGTATAGACAGAGCGCAAGAAATTATCGGCTGTAAGGATCTATTTGACATTAATGTCCAATATGCACACGATTTACTAAACGCTCTTAAAGCAAAAGAACTGTTTATAAAAGATACGGATTACGTAATAAAAGATGGTGAAGTAGTTATAGTAGATGAATTTACAGGTCGTATGATGCCCGGAAGAAGATGGTCTGACGGACTTCATCAGGCAATAGAGGCGAAAGAAGGAGTTGAAATACAAGACGAAACACAAACTCTTGCAAGTATAACTTTCCAAAACTTGTTCAGACTATATCCGAAACTCTCCGGTATGACAGGTACCGCTATGACAGAAGAAGCTGAATTCGGTAAAATATACAATTTGGAAGTTACTGCAATTCCTACAAACAAGGAAGATATCAGAATTAACTATCCGGACGTAATCTACAAAAATGAAAGAGCAAAATACAACGCAGTTGTAAATGATATTGTGGAACAAAATAAACTCGGAAGACCTGTCCTTGTCGGTACGGTAAGTATTGAAAAATCAGAATATATTTCAAGACTTCTTCAACGCAAAGGAATTAAACACAATGTTCTAAATGCAAAACAACACGAAAAAGAAGCATATATAATCGCTCAAGCAGGACGTGTCGGAGCTGTTACAATCGCTACAAACATGGCAGGCAGAGGTACTGATATTCTTTTAGGCGGTAATGCCGAGTTCTTGGCAAAAGAGGAGCTGGAAAAAATGGGAGTCACACCTGAACATGAAAACTACGAGACTCTTAAAATCAAAGCACTGGAAAGAGCAAGAATTATAACCGAAGAAGAACACGCAAGAGTTGTAGAACTTGGCGGACTTCATGTAATAGGTACAGAAAGGCATGAATCAAGACGTATCGATAACCAACTCAGAGGGCGTGCCGCTCGTCAGGGAGATCCCGGTTCTACAAGATTTTTCTTATCTCTTGAAGATAATTTGATGAGAATTTTTGGCGGAGATAAAATTACCACATTAATGAACATGCTTCAAGTAGATGAAAATATGGCAATTGAGTCTTCTTTAATTACACGACAAATTCAATCTGCTCAAAAGAAAGTTGAAACTTACCACTTTGATATACGTAAAAATGTTCTTCAATATGACGACGTTATGAATATTCAAAGAGAAAAATTCTATGCACAAAGAAGAAAAGTTCTTGAAGGCAAAGATTTAAGAAGCGATATTGAATATATGATAGATAGAGAAGTCGACAGACTTCTAAAATCATATATTGCACCGGAGATGAATCCTGAAGAATATATCGCAGAAGATTTAAAGACACTGATTTCAGAACTTCACTCAACAATTCCTCAACTTTCATTTATTACTGTTGAAGACATAAAGAAAGTACGTTTTCATAAAATATACGATATGATTAGAGATGCTGCACAAAAAGCATATAAAGACCACGAAGAAGAAATTGTAAGCTTTTTCAATTCAATATCCGCTCAATACGATCCTACTTTTGTACCACAGGAAGTATTCGGTTCAAACAACGTAATGCGTTCTCTTGAACGTGATATTTTATTACGTGTTGTTGATAATCAATGGATTGACCATTTGCACAATATTGACATGCTTAAAGACGGTATAGGATTGAGAGCATACGGTCAAAAGGATCCTTTAATTGAGTACAAAAAAGAAGCTTATGATTTATTTAACAAAATGATGTTTGAAATTCAATCAAATACCGTTCGTTATCTATTTAGGGCTAAATTCGGAATACAATTTATTTCAGACGACGGAAGCGTAGAAGTAGTCGAAAGTTAACATTTCTTAATATTTAGACTAATTTAAGCAATTTTTCCATGCTAAAAAACTTTATATATATGTGTAGAACTTAGAAGGTGTTTTAGTATGGCATTGAATCCGTATACTTTGTATAGTCTTTACGACAAAGGCATCTTGGAATATGTTCCTACTGACTTAATGATGGGAACACCAATGGGTGCAATGATGCCGATGAGTAATCCGTATTTGGATATGGCTAAACAAGGCGGACTTTACCAAAATCACGGTGCTTATTCTGATTCTTTTCAAGCAACAGGCATTCAATCACCTTATGTACAAAACTACCAAAGCTACGGAAACGTATCCGGTGCACCTGCTCAGATAGGTTCACTGTCAAATGCTGGTGGTATGACTACATTTAACGGATATGGTGTAGGTGCTCAATCTGTTAACACAACCGCAGGTGCATTCGGTTTTAACGGAACAACAGGAGCTTATTCCAATGCCGGTGGAATGAACACTTTTAACGGATATGGCGTGGGTACTCAATCTCAGGCAGGCGTTATAAACTCTTTTGGCGGATTTTCAGACACACAGAACAATTTGCAAAGCGGTTTTAATAAAACAATGGCAGTTATAAATAACACTCCTAAATTTATACTAGGTGTAATTGGCGCTGTTATTGGTGTTGGAGCTTTAATGCACGCTTTTAAAAGAGGCAAAAAACCTCCGAAAACAGAAACTCATACAAGCTTTTTGACTAAACTCAATCCTTTTAAAAAGAAAAAATAACATATTAAATAACCTTATTAAAATACCTTATTAAATTTATAACGCTCGTTTTATATGGGCGTTTTCTTTTTGATTTCACTTAATAAATATGCCTGATTTTTATGATAAAATATTTTTATGATAAAACTTGTTGCAACAGATATAGACGGAACGATACTAATTCCTGAACACGATTTCACATCAGAAGTAAAGATTTGTATAAAAGAGTTACAAAATAAAGGTATTAAGGTAGTTTTGGTTACGGGAAGAATGAATAAGTCTGCAATGAAAATCCGTGAAAAACTTGGACTTAATACGCCGGTTATATCTTATCAAGGTTCAATGGTTAATGACGGAAACGGAAATATTTTGTATGAAAGAAGACTTTCAGAAGCTCAGACGGAAAAAATTATTGAATGGGCAAAAAAAGAAGGAGTACATATTAATTTATATAATGATGACATCTTATATTCCGAAAATGATAATGAAATTGTTCAAAGATACAGTAAAAACCAATATATAGATTATACTGTTAAATCTTTTGATGAGATAAAAAAAGATAAAGTAAACAAAATTTTAGCTATAGATTATAAAAATCCTGAAAAAATAGATTATTTGGAAAAAACTCTGCAAGAATTTTTTCCTGAACTATACATAGTTAAATCAACTCCAAATTTCTTGGAATTTTCTCACCCCGAAGGTTCAAAATACTGCGCAGTGAAGTTTTTACAGAAATATTGGGGCTTAAATAATGATGAGATACTAACAATAGGTGATCAAAATAATGACATAGCGCTTTTAAAAGCAGGCGGAATAAAAGTCGCAATGGGAAACGCTACAGAAAAGCTGAAATTAGAGGCAGATTATATAACAGATACCGTTCAAAATGACGGATTTGTAAAAGCTGTGAATAAATTTGTGTTTTCTTAGTTGTTCTGCTTTTTAAATATTCATACCACCTATCATATAAAAAGAACCGCAGATAATATTAAGTTTGTCAGATGTTAGTATATTAGAATTCATGTATTTTTTTGATTCATATATGCAATCATTTTTTAAATCATCATAAGTACAAGCATCCGGATAGTCAAATTCGTTAAAATAAATTTCATCACCATCTCTAAACAAAATTTCCATCATCTTTTTGTAATCTTTTCTTCTTAATGCCCCGAATACAAATCGTCTTTGCTGATTTGGATAATATAAATCCAAATTTTCACGTAATGCCAGAACACCATTAGGATTATGACACGCATCTATAATTAAATTTTTGTCTTTAATATACTCAAATCTGCATGGATGTTTTACTTTTTTTAACCCGTTTATAATAATATCGTCATTTATATCCTTAAACAAATAATTAATTGCAGTAACAACCAATGCTAAATTATCAATTTGGTGTCTGCCCTTCAATGAAAGAGCATTAACAAATTTTTCCGGTACAAAAGGCGACACCATAATAAACATAGAACTACATTCATCAGCCTTATCTCTGATTGCCTCGTATCCCATACTTGTAATCACAGGACAATTTGGTTTAATAATACCTGCTTTTTCGTAAGCTATTTTATCTTTTGTATCTCCAAGTCTGTCTGTATGATCTAAGTCAATTTGAGTAATGATTGAACACAAGTTCTTCTTTATCACATTTGTTGCATCCAACCTTCCGCCTAACCCTGTTTCAATAACCGCAACTTCCACGCCTTTTTCTTTAAAATACAAAAACATCATAATCGTAAGTATTTCAAATTCTGTTAAATGAATACCGCAAGCCAAGATTTTTTCAACATACTCAGCAAAAACTTCTTTTGGAATATTCTTACCGCAAATTTGTATCCGCTCTGTATAATCCCAAATATGAGGACTTGTATACAAACCCGTTTTATAACCGGTTTCTCTTAAAATGCGTTCTATCATGGCACAAACAGAGCCTTTGCCGTTTGTCCCGGCTACGTGAATACATTTTATATCGTCTTGAGGATTGCCAAGTAAATTTAATACATCAGATATTCTCTCCAACCCTAAATCTATGTAAAATTTACCTTTGCTTGTTATTATTCCTATAGCTTCTTCATAACTAATCATAACTTTATACTATAACAATCTTTTATTAAAATCTATTTTCATCTAAAATAATCTTATGAGAAAAATATTTTTACATTTTATTCTGGTTTTAATGGCTTTATCAATGATATTACCGTTTTTTATGATGTTTTTAATATCATTAAGCGGTCAAGATAATGTTTTTACAGATTATAAAAATATTAATCTCTCTTTTTGTGCATACAAAAACGTATTTCATTCAATTCCTGTAATCAAATATTTCTTAAACAGCCTGATTGTTGCTCTATGCACAACTATCGGACAGGTCATAATTTCAGCTCTTGCCGGTTACGGGTTTGCAAGATGCAACTTTAAAGGTAAAGACGTATTATTTTTTGTATTTATTTTGACAATGATGATTCCTTCACAAGTTAATATTGTTCCTCTATTTTATTTGATGAGCAAATTAGGCTGGATTAACACATATCAGGCACTTATCATTCCGGGATTATTTGGCGGATTCGGTGTGTTTTTTATGAAGCAGTATTTTACAAGTTTTTCAAAAGATCTAGAAGAAGCTTCAAAATTAGATGGTTGTAATATTTGGCAGACATTCTTTAAGATTGCCTTACCCTGTGCAATTCCTGCGATTGCAACGCTTAGTATTTTTACTTTTGTTACAACGTGGAATAGTTTTATGTGGCCCTTAATTGTAACAAATACGGAAAGTATGCGCACTCTTGCAGTTGGACTTACAATATTCAAAAGCACGTTTAGAGAAGTAACCCTCTGGGGAGAGCTTATGGCTTGCTCATGTATCTGTTCAATTCCTGTAATCACTGTATTTATAACAGGTAAAAAATACTTGATAAACAACCCTCTTGACGGCGCTGTTAAAGGATAGGAATAAATATTTTAATTATTCTTTAATCAACATTTGTGTAATATTTTCTGTTTCAATTTGAATATTGCAGGCTATTTCATTTATAAAATTACAAAGAATAATTTTTTCTATCAAATTAATATCCTTAAAATCAACATATTCAAGCAGCAAACATAACCTTTTTGAATATAAGGAGATATACTTTTTTGCATCATCAATGATAGTCAATCTGAGTTCTTCTTCTGTCATACTCTCTCTCCTTTGTAAAGTTTTGTTGTTATATTATTGCTTATTTAGGAAACAATTTTCCTAAATAGTAATTTTATACTATCATTTTTGCCTTATTTGTCAAAAAGTTTTTGTATTTGTAAAATGTATCTATGAGATTAAAAGCAAAAGAACAAATAAAAGTTTTGCTATCACAAGAAGGAATAAAGCAAAAGGACTTAGCCAAAATGCTAAGTGAAAAAACGGGGCATGTTTATTCCCAAACAAATATTTCTCAAAAAATGAGCAGAGGTTCATTCACATACAATTAAGTTATGATTATTGCTGAAATATTAGGATATGATATTCAATACATTAAACAACAATAAAGTTAACCGCTTTTGTAAAAGAAGAAAGTCTACAGTGAGGTGACCAAAATATTGTAAATCAGGTGTTGCCTTACATACTTTATTTAAAAAAAATTGCTATAATGTATTTACCCCTGCTCCTAATTCCAATATTTATCGAGCCATTTAGTCGGTTTTATATAGCGGAAACCCATTTTTCCAAAATAACCTTTATAAGCCTGTTCCGGATTTGGTTTACCATGGAATATCAGAATTTTAGCTTCTTCAGGATCTCTAGGAACTTTAAACCAACAGATAGGAAACTTGTGCAAGCATTGACGTTTAAAGCTTACTACCCAATCTTTAGGCCAGTATTTTAATAAGCCTTTTCTATCCATTTCATAGGACAAAAAAGCTTGTTCATTTTTATATCTTTCCCTGATTGTCAAACCTTCTTTATAGAAGTTTTCTATAATATCAGGATGTTTGCCTACTTCAAAACGAAAAACTGATGAGTTACCAATAATATCGTGCGGAAAATCATAGTCTTTAGAGATTAAAAAGCTTCCTTCAACTTCAAAAAACGGATCAAGCGAACTTCTTACTATTATATCCAAATCTAAAAACAGAGCAGTTCCTGTTAAATCAGACAACGGGTTTGCAAAAAGTCCGAGTTTTTTCCACATTCTGTCAGGAATCCCTTCGTCATTAAGTTCCGGCAAAGGTCTTATTTCAACCCCTTCAACAATTCCTTCGGCATTGTCGGTAAAACATACAAATCTATGAGGCAAAGATAAGTTTTTCTCTACCATTTTATATAATTTATTAACGTACTCAGGGCCGAATTTTGTTCCCCATTTGATGCAAATAACATTTTTGTCCATAATTAATACTCCCTTTATGATAAAGATACCATAAATAAATGTTTTATTAAAGAGCAGTTGATTTTTATTTAATATTAAATTACCTAAACTTTTTGTTTATTATATAATTTTTTGTATGAAAAACATAGCTTTTGTATTTGGAACACGTCCGGAAATAATTAAACTTGCTCCGGTGATATTGGAACTTAGAAGACATCCGAATTATTATAATGTTACTATTGTTAACACAGAACAACAGAAAGAACTTTCAAACCAAACCCTTGCATATTTTGGATTAAAAGCGGATTATAACTTGGACTGTATGAGAGAAAATCAATCTCTTTCCGGTGTTCAATCAAGAATATTAACCTCTTTAGATGAAGTTTATTCAAAGAATCAAATTGATGCAACTATAGTTCAAGGGGACACAATGACTGTTCTATGCGGAGCTTTAACAAGTTTCTATCACAAAATACCCGTTTTTCATGTAGAAGCCGGACTTCGTTCTTATGATATTTATGAGCCATTCCCTGAAGAAGTAATGCGACAGATGACATCAAGAGTTGCAGAATTGCATTTTGCTCCTACAGGTGTAAACGAAAAGGCACTACTTAACGAAGGTATAGATAAAAACAAAATCCACGTTGTAGGTAACACTGTTATAGATGCTCTATTCTGCCTATCTGAAGAAATTGTTGAGCAATCAAGAAAATTCTTCGCAAGCAAAAGTATTCCTATAGATGATAATCTTGTTTTAATTACTGCACACAGAAGGGAAAATCATGGAGAAAGAATAGACAGAATTATTAAAGCTGTATCTGATTTGGCATCAAAATACTCAGATCATACATTTGTGATTCCTGTGCATCCGAATCCGAATGTGCATGACAAAATTCACTCACGCTTAGGTAATTTTGAAAATATTCACCTTTTAACACCGCTGGATTATCCGTATTTAGTATATTTGATGAAACACGCAAAATTAATCCTGACAGATTCAGGCGGAATTCAGGAAGAAGCACCTTCGTTTGCCTGTCCGACTCTTGTAATGAGATATGAAACGGAACGAAAAGAAGGTATTGAGGCAGGTGTTTCTATGCTCGTCGGTGCTGATTATGAAAAAATAGTTACAGAGAGCGAAAAGATACTTTCTTTATCAAAAGAACAGACAAGATTAAAAGCGCAAAACCCCTATGGTGACGGCACTTCGTCAAAAAAAATTGAAACAATAATAAGAGAATATTTTAAATAAGACTTTTTCCTGCATGTTATATTAATGTTGTGCAAGATTAGCAAATATGGTATCCTGTTTGTATAGAAAGAAAGCTTACTGAGGTTTAATAATATGAAGAACAAAGGATTTACAATTGCGGAAGTTTTGGTAACTGTAGTTATAATCGGTGTAATTTCACTTTTATTAATCACTACAATAAAAGATAATCAGCAAAATCAAGAAATGATAATGTTTAAAAAGGCATATGGTACTGTAAGCAGAATCGTAATGGAACTGGTTAATGATAATAAGTTATACCCTGATGATACCGATGAAAGTCGTGTTATGTATAGGAATCTGTATTCAGGTTTATCAAATACAGAACAGGTAACATTTCATAATGAAAATTTTGGAGGAGCGGAAGGTTCTGAAGCAGCAAAATATAAATTTTGCAACCTGTTTGTTTCAAAGCTTAACACCACTGGAGATATTGTATGTGAAAAAGTGAGCGGAAATGACATCGGAACATCAAATGAACTTCGCCAAGAAGATCCGCAGGATTGTCAATCCATTGCAGATGAATGGGGGCTGGATATCAATTTGCCAGCTTGGTATTTAAGACAAAACGGTGATGATGGTGGTGCTGAACTTGCTGCTTGCAAAGAACACAATGAGAATCTTCCTTGGACATCAGACCTAACTATAAGCGACAATCCTAATTTTAAAACAGTTGATGGAATGAGTTGGTGGCTACCATACGGAAACTTTCATGCCGGTCGTACAGAATCTTCTACATGTATATTAGTGGTTGATATAAACGGAGAACACGGAAATAATTGTCATCACGGTGATAATAACTGCACAAATCCCGACAGATTTAATATATATATAGACAGAGACGGCTCTGTTTGGGTTAGTGATGCGCTGGAAAAATATTATCTGAAAGAAACTAACACGACAAAATTATACAAAAATATAAAATCTCAGCTAAATTAATACTAGGCACTAAATAAAAAGCCCTCCTAATATAAAAGGAGGTCTTTTTTACAATTTAGTTATACATTCCTGCCTAATGCATAAGCTTGTTTAGGATAATCAGTATTAATGACTTCATCTTTCTGCCAAACACCGCCTGCAAACAAATACCCTTTTTCAACAGGATTTTCCAAACATGCCATCAATCCTTTAAATTCTCCCAGTGCAAATTGTACCGTTTCTTTAGAACTGTCCGCTGCAGTCATTATGTAATAGAATTCTTTATTAACAAGATGTGTATAACGGCTGCAAACCCTGTCAATAAAGGTTTTCATCTGACCTGAGATTGCATAAAAATAAATTGGCGTAGCAAAAACTATTACATCAGCTTGTTCCATATTATCCATTAATTCATTTCCGTCATCTACTTGTGAGCATTTTGTATAATCATTTGTATTACAAAAACCGCATCCGGTACAAAAATTTAATTTTTTATCTCTTAAAAATATTTTTTCTGCACTATGTCCTGCATCAATTGCACCTTTTAAGAATTCGTCGCATAAAATATCCGAATTTCCTCCTTTTCTTGGTGAAGACGATATTATTAAAACTTTTTTACTCATAACTTAACTGTCTTTCCTCCTATTTTAATTTATTATAATCTTCTGCACTTACTTTTTCCAGCCATTCGTTTGTTGCACCTTCCGACGGTACTTCAACTGCTATATGAGAAAACCAAGAATCTTTCGCTGCACCATGCCAGTGCTTTACACCAGCAGGAATATTTACCACATCACCTTTTTTAAGCTCTCTTGCAGGCTTTCCCCATTCCTGATAATATCCTCTGCCATCCGTTACAATAAGAATTTGACCGCCTTTTCCATCACGACCTGAATGGTGAATATGCCAGTTATTCCTGCAACCCGGTTCAAAAGTCACGTTGAATAACGGCACTTGTTCTAATGTCAAGGGGTTTAAATAGCTTTGACCGATAAAATATTTTGCATAAGCATCATTCTTGTTGCCAAGAGCAAATGTTGGTCTATATTGAGCATTTTTAACGATATCTATAATTTTATCAGCTTGCTCTTGAGTAACACCTGTATTTTTAGCAATTTGAATATGAGCATTAAGTTGAGGCTGAACATTTCCTATCGTTGCAAGCGCTGATACTGTTGCAATCTCCCTTTCTTTATTGGTTAAAACACCTCTGGCAAATATATCGCCAAAAAGATGTTCTTTTAAATAATCATCAATTGCAGGTGCAAAATCAAAAAGTTCTCCCTTAACAGGGCTTCCGCAAAGCTCAGTTTGAGTTTTCTCGCCTATTAAGTTTTTATCCACATCTTTTTTAAGAGGAATTCCTGCTTTACCCTCTTTATATTTGCCACCTTTAGATACTTTCATTAATGTTGAAATGGCATTTATGCTCTTTGGAAAACCGCAATATGCATAAAGCTGCACCATTACCTCTTTAACTTCATTAACTGTCAATCCGTCTTCCAATCCTTTTTTTGTTGCTTTTTCCAAATTCTCCAAATCACCGCTTGCAGTATATGAAGATATCAAAACAATATTCTGTTCCTTTTTTGTTAGTATCTCTTTTGCCATAACCGTATTCCCCGCTATAAATATTACTAATAAAGAAATAAAAATTTTTAAAAATCGCATATTATTACACTTTCTATAACCTTTAGTAAGTTAAACTTTTATCCAATACTTTCAACCCATTTTTTTAGTTCTTCTACAGATGGATTATGGTTAAGTATTTTACCTTCAATAATCTCTGTTGAATCTGAAACACTTGGCTTTATATTTTCTATAGTTCTGCCAAAACCGCTTCCTCCGGATGTGGCGAACAGGATAATTCGTTTATTGGAAAAATCATATGTTTCTAAAAAAGTATTGATGATAGTAGGCGCAATATACCACCAAACAGGAAAACCTACAAAAATGGTATCGTAATTTTCTATATGTGCATCGTCTTCCTTAATCTCCGGTCTTGAGTTCCAATCCTTCATCTCAAAAGTACTTCTAGCATTTTTGTCCATCCAATTTAAATCATCATTAGTATAAGGTACTAACGGTTTGATTTCATATATATCAGCATTTGCTGCGCTTGCCAAGTTTTGAGCAACTTTTTTTGTAATTCCGCTTGCTGAAAAATAAGCTACTAAAGTTTTTGACATAATAATCTCCTTTTATTAACGGCTTAATAAAGCCGAACTACATCTACTACTTACTTTACCTAATAAAATTTGTATAAACAATTTCTTCTTCTTTAGGCATCGGAACACCTGCGTTTTTACCTGCTTCCTGGCATTTTAAATGCCAAGCCATGTTTCTTGCAAGAATTCGCATGTTTTGCATTCCCTCTAAATCCTGCCGAACTTCTTCTGCAGTATGACCGTGTACCATATTCCAATATCTGCCTGAAATTATAGGCATTTCTGATATAGTGAAATATTTATTTAATTGATCAAGAGTCGCAGTTGTACCTGAACGTCTTGCGCTTGATATTGCTGAAGCAGGCTTATGTCTAAAATAGTCCATTCTTCCGGATAGAAGAGCTGAGAAAAATACTCTGTCCAAAAATGCCGTAATTCCTCCGCAAGCCGAGCCATAATGAACAGGCGAACCAAAAATAAACCCGTCAAAGTTTTTTGCATACTCTACAAAATCATTTACACCGTCATCTGTTATTACACACCTTCCAAGTTTTGCGCAAGCACTGCAAGCTCTGCACGGTGTTAGTGATTTAATTCCTATTTGGTATATTTCAGCATCAATACCTTCTTCTTTTAATGTTTTTGCAATTTCGTTTAATGCTGTATAAGTACAACCGTTTTTATGCGGTGAGCCGTTAAATAATAATACCCTCATATTTCCCTCCTGTGTTGTCGGCTTGATAAAGCCGCCCTACTTACTACATACATATCCATTTTCTCCTAGAAAGCACCTGTCTTTATATGAGGAACATAAGGTGCTTCAAGACGTTTTATGATATCATCACTCAATGTAATATCAAGTGCCGATACTGCTTCTTCTACGTGTTTTACATCCGTAAACCCAACAATTGGAGATGTGATATAAGGTTTTGACAGCATCCACGCTAACGAAACTTGTGCCATTGAATACCCAAGTTCTTTTGAAATTTTTTCTAAATTATCAACTACAATCTTATCTTGTTCTTCAGTTTGCCATACCATTGGTGAAACTTCATCAATAGAATTTCTTGCGGTTTTTGTACCCCATGGATGTGCGCACCTTCCGCCCGCTAGCGGTGACCAAGGCACAACAGCAATTTTTCTGTCCTGACATAAAGGCATCATTTCACGTTCTTCTTCACGGTATATTAAATTGTATTGGTTTTGCATAGAAACAAATTTTGTCCATCCGTTACGCTCTGCTATTTGATTCAGTCTTTCAAATTCCCAGGCAAACATAACGGAAGCTCCAATATATCTTGCTTTTCCTGATTTAATAACATCATGCAATGCTTCCATAATTTCTTCCATTGGTGTTTCGTGGTCTAATCTGTGAATTTGGTACAAATCTACATAATCAAGCCCCAATCGTTTTAAAGAATGGTCAATCTCAGCCATTATATTCTTTCTACTTAAGCCTGCACCATTTGGTTTTCCTTCACGCATACCAAAATGTACTTTTGTTGCAACAACTATCTCATCTCTATCTAAACCATATTCTTTTATCAATCTTCCTGTTATTTCTTCACTTGTTCCGAGTTGATAAACATTTGCTGTATCAAAATAGTTAATTCCTAAATCAATCGCCTTTTTAAATATAGGTTTTGCATCTTCATAATCCTTTGCCCACGGGAAAACTCCGTTTTCTTTTCCGGGTTTTCCAAAACTCATACATCCAAGACAAATTCTTGATACATCAACACCTGTGTTGCCTAATTTTACATATTGCATAATTTTCTCCTTTTCTTTTTTCTTCTCTCAACTTAAGAGAAAGATTCAGAGTGAGGAATCTATTCCTCATTAATATATTTTTTTAATATTGCTCTTAACTGAAATTCAGAAAACTTTTTTGTCCATTCTTTTGGTTCAAACATCCCGTCTGACATACACCAGCAAGTCATCATTCCGTATAACTCAGATATAATCAGATGAGTCAGCAGTTCAACAGGAATATCTTTTGACAGTTCATTATTCTTTATTGCACTGTTTAAAATGTTTTTTAACATTTCCACATCATATTGCCATTTTGTCATATCAGTTTTATCAAAAGCCGTATTTGGATCTATCGATGCTCTTACCCATTCTCTACATATATTTATCCCGTACAACTCAACCGCTTTCATAAAATTGTCAAAATATAACGATAACTTATCTATTATATTTTTCCCTGACATTTCATTTATTTGATTTTCTATTTGCTTAAAATATCCTCTGCATATTTCTGACACAATATCTTCTTTATGCTTAAAGTAAACATAAAAAGTTCCTTTTGCGACACCTGCATTTTTAGTAATATCTTCCACACTCAACGCATTAAACCCATTAGTTTTTAAAAGTTTTTCAGCAGTATCCACTAATTTTTGACGAGTTTTTAGAGCATTTTCTTGTCTTTTTGTCATATAACCCCTCACTTAAAATAATAATAACAAATATATGAATTAAAGTCAATGACTTGCAGTCATTAATAATAACAACAAAAAAGTACAATCAAAAATCAATAGCATAACACAGCATTGCAATACCTATAATGATTTACCCCTTATCATTTACCCCTATTTTCCTAATATTTTCCGTTAATGCCATGTCTGATTTCTACGGCATCAACACCAAGTTGGTCAAGAGTTTTCATAGCTATTGAGTTTGGCTCGTCTAAAATTGCAAGTAATAAATCTACTGCTTCTATTTTTTGTTTGTTTAATTTTTTAGCTGATAACCATGCCCGTTCAAGAACCTTTTTGGCTCTCGGAGTAAAAGTTATTTCTTTATCGAAATATTCATCACCATATCCTACAAGGCTTTCAACAACAAGTCTTGCATCTTTCATAGTAATTTCTAATTCATTCAAAACTTCGTATGCTTTGCTTGTACCTTCTGCAATAATACCAAGCAAAAACATCTCTGTTCCGACAACATTTCTGCCTATTCTTCTTGCTTCTTCCTTTGCAAGTTTCATAATAGAAAGCGTTTCAGGCATTTGTTTTTCAATCGGTTTTAGGATTTCTTCCGAAAGTTCATCTCCGTTTATACCAAGTTCTTTTATAATATCGTATGCAATACCTTTTTTGTTTTTTAAAAGACTTAAAACTATATGTTCAGGCATTATTTCAGAAGAACCCAATTCCTTTGCTATTTGAAATGCATTATTTATCATTAGAAATGCATTAGGCGTAAAAATAATTTTCTTACCTTCATATTCAGACTGACGATTTTGCTGTTCAGCAAGCTTAGCCTCAAAATTTTCATTATTAAGTCCGTATTTATTTATTGTTTCAACAAGCTCTGAATCTTGCGTTTCCAGAATTGATGAAATAATCTGCTCAGTTCCCAAAATTTCATATCCTTTGGCAGACAATTTAGAAACTGCCCTGTCAAATACACCGGATAAAGCTTGCCCTTGATAAACAGATTCAAAATCACTTTTTACTGTATCTTCTTCAGCTTCAGGGTGCTCAAGACGCTTTATTTTTCTTTCAACCAATTTGTTTAATATCTCTTTGGATGTATAAACATCAAAATTAAATTTATTCAAAATAGATTGAATATTAGAATTTTTATCTGTTATTACTGATAAAAATAAATGTTCAAAAAGAATATTGCTATTTCCTGACTTGCTTGCCAAATCAAGCGTATGTTTTAGAATTTCTTTATACGCAAAATCGAAAGTAAGATTTTCATATCTTTTATGACTTGTTTTAACATATTTAGCAATTTCAGGTTGTAGTTTTTCCGAAGACAAACCATACATTCGAAATAGTTTCAAAGAAACGCCTTTTGCTTCATTCACAAGCGCCAACAAAAGATGTTCCGGTGAAATCTCCAAACAACCCATCACACCGGCAAGCCTTTGGCTTTCGGATACAACATTCAGCGCCCTTTCAGTAAATCGTTCAAACAAGATTATTCTTCCTCATCATCAAAATCTTCATCTTCTTCAAAAGATTGAACATATTCACAAACTCTGTTAAACTCGTCTTCATCTTCTATTGTTTGGAAATGCGCATTGTCTTCGTCTTCTTCAACATATTCCATTACAATTACTTCGGTATCATCATTGTCTTCACCGAGAGGAATTAACAGAGCATAAGTTTTATTTTCAAAATCTATCACATCATAGATTTCACACTTAATAACACTTCCGTCTTCCCATAAAACTTCTACATACTGTTGTTCATCTTTTTGTTCTTCGCTCATAATTTACCGTCCTAAATATTGTTCAAGTATCACACAGGCACTTTCCATATCCACAAGTCCCTTATTTTTTCTGAAATCTACCTTCCTCGAACGAAGTCTTTCTTCTGCTTCTTCTGAAGTTAATCTTTCATCTTCTAATATTATATCAAAACCAACAATTTTTTGTGAAAAATTTATACAATCCTGCCCCTGAAATCCAATTGTACCGTCCATGTTTTTTGGAAGTCCGACAACTATTTGTTCAACATGATTTTCTTTTGCAATTCTTTGAATCTCTTCCAACGCTTTAGTTTCAGGTTGTAGTTTTTCCGAAGACAAACCATACATTCGAAATAGTTTCAAAGAAACG
>CADBXV010000010.1:40438-41267 GCA_902798645.1 uncultured bacterium | reverse complement strand
ACTTGGTGTTTGGTTTGCAGTTGCAAGTAATGTTGCAGATGCTTGTTGAAGAATTTGTGCCTTAATGTAGTTAGAAGATTCTTCAGCTACATCAGCATCACGTAATGTTGATAATGAAGATGTGATGTTTTCTGATTGAACACCGATTGATTCAACAGCAGATTGAATTCTGTTTTGTGCAGCACCTAATGTAGTTACACGAGAAGAGATTTCATTAATAACTCTGTCTAAGTATGTAAGCATTCCGGATGCTGAATGTTTACCGTCTTTAAGTGTTCCGTCAGCGTTACGTTCATCATTAAGACCTGCACAGTCTTTAGATAATTGGTCAATTACAGCTGAAGCATCTGAGCTTGAGAATGTATAATTTTCATAACCTTCTACGCCGCTTACTGTAAATAATGATTTAA
Source organism: uncultured bacterium (assembly GCA_902798645.1). Taxonomy (GTDB): domain Bacteria; phylum Cyanobacteriota; class Vampirovibrionia; order Gastranaerophilales; family Gastranaerophilaceae; genus CAG-196. The sequence goes on along the minus strand of CADBXV010000010.1, from coordinate 40,857 downwards.
TATCACCTGCTGCAAACAATGACTTATCCAAATGGATTGCGCTCTTATCCGAATCTCCGTCAATACCTACCTGAATATCAAGACCTCTTGTTGCTTGAGGGGTTGTTCCGCCTGCCATTAATTCTACACCGCTAAATTCACAGTTTGCTGCTATACGATTGATTTCTTCTAATCTTGCAGTAATTTCTGATTTGATAGCTTTTAATGATTGTTCACCATATGTTCCGTTTGCTGCTTGTTCTGTCAAATCTCTTACACGTTGTACATGTGATGATACTAAAGCGTAATTATCTTCTAATGTTGATAACATATCCGCACCGGTTGCTGCGTTATCTGCTGCTACGTCTAAAGATCCTAATTGTGCTTCCCAGTTTCTTGCAATTGAATAACCTGCTGCGTTATCTGCTGCGTGGTTAATC
>CADBXV010000010.1:0-40425 GCA_902798645.1 uncultured bacterium | reverse complement strand
TAATTGTGCTTCCCAGTTTCTTGCAATTGAATAACCTGCTGCGTTATCTGCTGCGTGGTTAATCTTGTAACCGGTTGTCATTCTTTCAATTGCTTGATTAAGCTGTGTTGTTGATTTTGCTAAGTTGTTTTGAACTATCATTGAAGAGATGTTCGTGTTAATTGTAAGTGCCATGTGATACTCCTTTCAGGCTATTAAGTTATCCTTGGTTGTGCGTCCCTGCACACCCTACATTTTGTGAATTCCACATTTTTTTTATTTGATAACAAAATCTGATAAAATCTGTTACAATTCTTAACAAAATCAGTCTAAAAATATTATTTTTGCTATACTTTTATTGTTAGGAGTCGTTATGGGGAAAATTGTTATTGATAATAATCGCTGCAAATCATGTTACATTTGCACGACAACTTGTCCGAAAAATTTAATAAAAAAAAGTAATAAAACAAACCGCCTCGGTGATTATATGGTTGAATTTGAAGATAAAAACGGTGAGTGCATAGGATGTGCTATGTGCGCAAAAAGATGTCCGGATATGGCTATAACTGAGGTTTGGAGATAAATAATCCGGCACCGACTAACACACAACCACAGCTCTCTCATTAAGGAGAGGGGGAGGATTAAAAAATATGAATAATGACAAAGTTTTAATAAAAGGTAATTACGCAATAGCTCAGGCGGCTATTAAAGCCGGCTGTCAGTGCTATTTCGGTTATCCGATTACACCTCAATCCGAGATTGGGGAATATTTAAGCGGTGAGATGCAAAGATTGGGAAGAGGGTTTGTTTGTGCAGAGAGTGAACTTGCGGCTATAAATATGGTTATAGGTGCAGTATCAACAGGAACAAAAGCAATGACTTCTTCTTCATCTTGTGCGGTAGCTTTAATGCAAGAGGCTCTTTCATACGCTTGCGGTGATGAATTACCCGTTGTTTTAGTTAATGTAATGAGAGCAGGTCCTGGATTAGGGTACATTTATCCTGCTCAGGGTGATTATAATCAATCGGTTTACGGCGGAGGAAACGGAGATTACAAAATTATTGTACTTGCTCCTTCTACTGTTCAGGAATGCATTGATTATACGTATAAAGCTTTTTATTTGGCTCATAAGTACAGAAATCCTGTTATTTTATTAGCAGACGGGTTATTGGGACAAATGATGGAGCCTGCGGTATTTGGTGAATACCCTTATCCGGAGATTGATAATTCTTCTTGGGCATTAACAGGTGTTAAAAACAGACCGGCAAGAGCAATTTACTCGCTTGAGCCATCTGAAAGCAAACAAATAAAGAGAATTAATCATTTATTCGAAAAATTTGAGATTATTACCCAAAACGAAACAGCTTGGGAAGAATTTGAAACAGACGATGCAGATATTATATTAACTGCGTTCGGTTCTATGACAAGAAATATAAAAGCAGCTATGAAAGTTCTCAGAGAAAAAGGAATTAAAGCAGGATGCTTCAGACCGATAACTTTAAATCCATTCCCTCATAAAAGAATTAACGAATTGGCAAGTCAAGGTAAAGACTTTGTTGTTGTCGAAATGAATATGGGGCAAATGTTCAAGGACGTTAAATATGCTGTGGAAGGACAATCTAAAGTTGAACTTGTAAATCGTTCCGTAGGAGAATGGTTAAGAGTTGAAGAGATTGTTTCTGCTGTAGAAAAAATTATGGAGAAAAATTATGCAACAAGTGTTTAGTATACCAAAATCAATAAAAAAAGATTGTAAATACACTTTTTGTCCGGGTTGTGACCACGGGGTTGCAATAAGACTTCTCTGTGAAGTAATTGATGAGTTGGGAATTCAAGATAAATCAATTTGTACAACATCAATCGGGTGCTCCGTATTTTTATATGATTTTATAGAAATAGATTGTATAGAAGCTCCGCATGGAAGAGCATTAGCGGAAGCGACAGGTGTAAAAAGAGCCTGCCCTGATAAAGTTGTGTTTACTTACCAAGGTGACGGAGATTTTGCATCAATCGGGCTTGCAGAATCAATGCACGCAGCGTTCCGTGGTGAAAGATTAACTGCGCTGATGATAAATAATACGACTTACGGTATGACAGGAGGTCAACACGGTCCTACTACAATGATGGGACAAATTACTACCACCTCTCCGATGGGAAGAAATAGAGAATATTACGGTTATCCGGCTAAGATTGCGGAACAAATGGCTCTTATTGACGGCTGTGCTTATTCGGCACGTGTTGCTTTGGATTCTATTCCGCATATTAATGATGCAAAAAAAGCTATTAAAAAAGCTTTTCAAGTTCAGATGGACGGAATCGGATTAGGGTTTGTAGAAATACTTTCCACTTGTCCTACTAATTGGAAAATGACACCGGAAGAAGCGCACGAAAGAGTTAGAAACGATATGGTAAAAACATTCCCTCTGGGAATATTCAAAGATGTTACGGAGGCTCAATAATGAGAGTAAATTCTGTTAGTACAACAATATTCACATCAAATAAACAAACAACATTAAAAGATTTGTGGAGACTTAGTCACGATCCTAAGTTTACGAATATAAAACCGATTAAAACTTATTCTCAATATTTAAGAGAATACGGATTGGATTTAAAATCAATAAAGAAGTAATAATTTAAAATATGGGGTTGGTTTATACTTCCCCCCCGGTTCTCTCCTCAAGGAGAAGTGGAGGTTATAAAATGGAAAAAAACTTTATATTAGCAGGCTTTGGCGGACAAGGAATTCTTTTGGCAGGCACGATTTTAGCCAATGCTTTTATGCTTGATGATAAAAATGTGACTTGGTATCCTTGCTATGGTGCAGAAATGAGAGGCGGAACGGTAAATTGCGAAGTGGTTGTTTCAAATAGCGAAGTAAGTTCTGTACATAAAAAAGAATGTGATTATGCACTTGTACTTAACCAGCAATCTTTTGATAAATTCGTTAAAAATGTAAAATCAGGCGGAACAATTATTGCAAATTCAACTCTTGTAACAGAATTAAGACCGAGAGAAGATATAAACTATGTGTTTGCACCGATGGGAAAACTTGCCAACGAATTGGGAACTAACAAAGTTACCAATGTTGTATCACTGGGGGTTTTATCTTCCGTAGTTGATATAGTATCAAAAAATGCGCTAAAACTGGGCATAGAAAAAGTTCTCGGAGAAAAGAAGAAAGACCTTTTGCCTTTAAATATTAAAGCTTTGGAAAGCGGAGCTGATATTTTTGCATTGATGTAAAGTTTTTGTCAGGTAAAACCTGACCTGCTTTGTTTTAGTGAAAAGTGGAAAGTGGTTTTAAAAATACACCCTCTCCCCTGCCCCTCTCCCAAGATAGGGGTGTTGACAACCGGTACACCGCAAAACCTCGCCGGTTAAAGAGGACACAGCACGCTACAAACTAAAAACCAGACATTTACGTTATTCTGAGCCTTTTATCAGTTTAGGGCAAAGAATCTTGAACAATTATCACTTTGACTCTTTAGTCACTCTTCTGTTGAACAGTTACTGTTTTTGCTTCTTTTTGATGTTAAGTTTATTGTTTCTTTGTTTCATTTGTATAGCAAGATATATTTGTTCACCCAATATTTTTGCCCCCTTTGTAGTATTAGGATATAATTCAGGGTTTGTTTCAATTCTTTTATCTTTTTTCTTTTTTAATATTTTTTCCTGTTCTCCTCTTGTTATAGTCAAAAATTTGGAAGTTACAGTCGTTTGATATTCCATTTCTTTTAATTCAAGTTCGTGTAATTTTTGTTTATCGGCAGATTTGCTTCCGGTTGACTGAATACCGTATTTGTACCAAAGCCTTAAGATTATTCTTTTCCATTCCTCATCAGGCGCTTTGGATACAGAAAAATATGCATCGTAAAAACTATCTACTTTTATTGACACTTTACACACCCCTAAGTCTTTTCTTTATACTCTTTTTATCGGCACAATTTTTAAAAACTTTAGGGGGAAATGTAAAAATTAATGTTTTTGTTACAAAATTGTTACAAATATGGTAAAATTATTCTATGCTTAAAAAGGTTTCTAAACTTAATAACGGTTTAAAGGGTGAAATTACAATCCCTGCTGATAAATCAGTTTCTCACCGTGCTGTAATGTTTCCATCTGTTGCTAAGGGGAGATGCATAATTAAAAATTTTTCAAGCGGAGCGGATTGTCATTCTACGTTTAATATTTTTAAGCAATTAGGTGTTGATATAGAGTTTATTGACGATAAAACTTTATCAATAAATTCTGACGGCATATTAAAACGGTCATCTACCCCCCTTGATGCAGGGAATTCAGGCACAACAACAAGATTAATTTCAGGAATCCTTGCAGGGCAGAACTTTGATTCGGTAATAATAGGTGATGAAAGTCTTTCAAAACGTCCGATGAAAAGAATTATAGAACCGCTTACTCTTATGGGCGCAAATATTGAATCAGTTGACGGACACGCTCCTCTTACAATCAAAGGCAGAAAACTGCATGGCGTAAATTATTCCTCAAAGCTTGCAAGTGCGCAGGTAAAATCCTGTGTTCTTCTTGCAGGTTTGTACGCAAAAGGTGAAACAACTTTTACCGAACCGTATTTATCAAGAAATCACACAGAATTGTTACTTAACTATCTTGGCGCAGAAATCAAAACTGATAAAACTTCTGTTACGATAAAACAATCAGAGTTGGAAGCAAAAGACATAAATATTGTAGGTGACATCTCTTCCGCAGCATTTTTTATTGCAGCCGGCTTAATTGTTCCAAATTCCGACTTTATTATTAAAAATGTCGGACTAAACCCTACAAGAACAGGTATTATAGATATCGTAAAACGTATGGACGGAGAGGTAAACATATTAAACCAACATAATGATTCAGGTGAAGAAGTTGGTGATATAAAAGTTCATTATAACGACAGTCTGAAAGGCTGTACAATTCAAGGCGAGGATATCCCAAGACTTATTGATGAACTTCCTGTAATAGCGGTTTTAGCTTCGCAGGCAGAAGGTCAAACTATTGTTAAAAATGCTGAAGACTTGAGAAACAAAGAATCTGACAGAATTAAATGCTTAGTTTCCGAGTTAACGAAAATAGGGGTAAATATAAAGGAAACCTCTGATGGTTTTATTATAAATGGTAAAACCAATATTAAAGGCGGAGCAGAGCTGGAGAGCTATCATGACCACAGGCTCGCTATGAGTTTTTATATAGCAGGACTGATTGCGGAAAAAGAACTTGCAATCAACGGATTTGAGTGGACAAAAATCTCATTTCCCGAGTTTGAAGAACTTGTACACAAACTCGTTTAGTCCAACGACTTTATTGTTGCAACGATTTTTCTGATTAAAATAAAATCTGATATTGATTTAGCAGGAATTGTAAGAGATTGATTTAACAGCTTTGGAGGGTGCCTAAAAGTCAGGATTTTATAAGATTATTCTACTTGCGTCTCAGAATGACAAATTGCTGAAAATAAGACTTTTGCATCATTCCTGCATATGTTAAATAATTCCGAGCCATGCATTCTTTTTGGGCAAAAAATCTTGAACGATTAGTGCTTTACCCTCCTTATATTGTTTTAGCCTATTCTTTTTATTCTCTTAATTCTCTTGTTTCTTTAATGTCGGAAATGCGATTACATCACGGATTGTAGGAGAGTTCGTAAGAAGCATTACTAATCTATCAATACCCATTCCCATACCGCCTGTTGGTGCTAGACCGTATTCAAGAGCATTTATATAATCTTCGTCAATAGACATTGCTTCTTCATCACCGTTAGCCTTTGCAAGTGCCTGTGCCTCAAATCTGTGTCTTTGGTCAATAGGATCAGTTAATTCAGAGAACGCATTAGCGATTTCCCACCCGTTAACACGAGTTTCAAATCTTTCGGTTAATCTGTCATTATCTCTGTGAACTTTGGCTAGAGGTGAAATCTCACGAGGATAATCAATAATATGAACAGGTTGAATTAAGCTTGGTTCAACTTTTTCTTCAAACACAGCTTCAATTATTTGTCCCCAATTCATTTGTTCATCAACTTCAACGTGCAATTCTTTTGCTTTATCATAAGCTTCTTTTGCTGTATAGAATTCACCAAAATCTACACCTGTTTTTTCTTTAATTCCACCTATCATAGTTTTTCTGTCCCATGGCGGTGTTAAGTCAATTAAGTTATCGCCGTATTGAACTTTTGTAGTTCCCAGAACTTCCTGTGCTACATAAGCAACAAGGTTTTCTGTGAGTGTCATCATCTCATTATAATCTACATATGACTGATAAAGCTCAATCATTGTAAACTCAGGATTGTGACGAGTATCAATACCTTCATTTCTGAAGCATCTTGATAATTCAAAAATCTTATCATTCAAACCGCCTACCATAAGTCTTTTCAAGTGAAGTTCAGGAGCAATTCTTAATGTTAAATCCATATCTAAGGCATTGTGGTGAGTAATAAACGGTCTTGCGTTTGCACCTGATGCTTGAGTATGAAGCATTGGTGTTTCAACTTCTATAAATCCCTGTTTAAACAAGTACTCACGAACTTTTTGTATTATTAAACTTCTTTTTCTTAAAGTATCACGAGTTGATTCATTTACGATTAAATCCAAATATCTTTGACGATACTTTGTTTCTGTATCGGACATATTATGATATGACTTCAATTGTTCCAACTTTTCTTCGCTAATTTGCTTATTTGGCAAAGGTAACAAAGATTTTGAAAGCATTGTAAACTCAGTTGCTTTAATTGATAATTCACCCCTCGGTGTTCTTCTTATTGTACCTGTAAATCCTAATATATCACCAATATCAACCAGTTTAAGAGTTTTTATCATTTCCGGATCCATGTTTTCTTTGTGTGAAAATATCTGAATTTTTCCTGTCGTATCCATCAGGTCAATAAACATACCGGTATTTCTTATTGCCATAACTCTGCCTGCAACAGAATACCTGTCTTCAGTTTCTTCTCCTGCCGGCAAATCTTTATATTTTTCTTGTAATTCTGCTGCATCTGCACTTTTTTTGAATTCATAAGGATAAGGATTTATTCCCTTATCTGCAAGTTCAGTCAGCTTTTGTATTCTTGTTTGTCTTATTTGCTCTTTAGCCGAATTAATCGGTTTTACTTGTTCTGATGTTGTCATTGTCTGTTCCTCTTTTTAGATATTATTTTATATTAAACATGTTACCATAAACATATTTGTGATAGTATAAAAATATGAAGATTTTACCACTAGTCAACAATATAACGCAGGATGTAACCACATCCGGATTAAGATTAAAAAATGCAACAACTTACGGATATAAAATAGGCTCAAGAGCAGCTAATATTTATAAACAAAATAAAATAAAAAAATATATAAATATATCCAGAGTTGTAAGTGATAAGGTAGTTAAAGGAACTTCAAAAGAAGAACTGCCTTATATGGCAGGTGCAATCGGAATGCTTATACCATTACCGTTAGCAAGCCCTCTTTTGTTATTGCTTGGATTCATTGCCCGTTTTTCAATACCTGATACTACTTTTTCAAATAAAAATAACAATAAGAACTCTAAAAAATAAATTCCTTATACGCATCTAAAGATACCGATGCTATCGACTTTGGAATATAATCGACACCATATATCTCAGAAATTTGCTTTATATTGTATGAAGCTGAAATAATAATTATTTTAGTTTTATAGCAGAACGGAAGAGTTTTTGCTTGTTCAATCAGCCATTCACCTGCCATTTTCGGAAGAAAATCACTCTCCATCTGCATATCTGTTATTAAATAGTCATAAGGTTTTTCTTTATTTTCTAAAAGTTTTGAGTATCCTTCCTGCGCACTTATTGCAGTGTCAATTTTAACATCTTCACCAAATATTGCTTTTACAGCATTTGTGTGAAAATTTATCCAGCTTTGCATATCATCTGTTATCAATATTTTCTTCATTTTCTTAAATCAGAAGCTCCTTCAAGATACACAAATTCAGGTTCAAAAGATTCCGAACAGTTTACCACTATTAAAACTCTTAAACATTTTGCAAGCCCTGTCGGAACAGCCATCTCATTTACGCACATCATAGGAACATCTTTCCACTTTAAGTTTATCCTTGCGTACTTTGCCGGAAAATCAGCATTTAAATCCTTTGTTACAGTAAAAATTACATGCGATATTGAATCTGTATCAATATTATTTTTTTCCACAATCTTTTGTAAAAGTTTTATCGTAGCAGAACCAATTGCCTCAGACGTATTTTCATCAACCGTTATTGCACCCCTAATCCCTTTTGTTATCATATTAACCTCCTTTTAAACTTTCTTTTAAATAATATAAACCTGCCAATGTCTGAGCAGTAAGAACAGCTCCGTTTTCTTCCTGAGTTTTGAGCCATCCGCTGATTTCATCAATATCCACCAATTGTCTGTCTACTATTACACCGCCGTCATCTACAGGTTTTGATTTAATATTATACTCACCTATATAAGCTATTGCTATTGTAACCGTTTCTGAAACGCACCCCGGAGAGCTTGCAACATTCCTTGCCATAATCTTTATCCTATCAGCAATAAGACCTGCCTCCTCCAACAACTCAGCTCGAATTGCATCTTCTATGCTTTCGCCGAGTCTGTCATCTCCTACCAGTCCTGCCGGAACAGCAACAGAACGAACAGCAATCCCTTCCGCAATAAGAGGCGGACGTTCTTCTATTATAAACAATACTTTTTTATTTTCTATCACAGGAACTATTATAACTACGTCTTTTGCGTTTGGTCTGTGAGCATAAACCCAATCACTGCCTGTTTTTGATTTTGTACTTTTTAATTGTAAGTATTTTGTATCGTATAAAATCCTGCTGTTCAATATTCCTCCAATGGTCACTCTATGATACTATTCTCCGTAATACAAGCTCTCATTTGCACTTGCCGGAAGCTTTATGCAAAACTCTGTATATTCACCTTCCGTACTTTCTACAGTTAAATCTCCTCCATGAGCTTTTGCAATTTGAAAAGATAAATACAGTCCTAACCCTGTTCCAATCTTTCTGAATTTTTTTGCCGCTGAATAATATTTATTAAAAATTTTATTTACTTCTGACTGCGGAATTCCTTTTCCGTAATCTTTTACCTTTATTACAATATATTTTGGAATTTCACCGATTGTTATTTCAATAGGTGAATTCGGCTCACCATAGGAAATAGCATTTTGTATCAAGTTTTTTATAACTCGCTTTAACTGAATCCTGTCGGCTAATACCCTTATATCCCTCGGCAGATTAAATCGCAATTCATTTTTTGTTTTATCAGATATAGGATGCATCTCCTTTATAATCTCTTCTATAAAACCTTTGAGCATAATATTTTCTCTGTACAGCCTTATGGTTTGACTTCTATACTTATATGTATCAAGAACTATTTGCACTAAATCAAGAAGTTCTTTATTTGAAGCTTGCATATTCTTTAATGCTATTTCCTGTTTTTCACTAACCTTGCCAAAACTTTGATTTAAAAAAAGTTCAAGCATATTTGTTTCTGCTATTATAGGCACTTTCAAATCGTGCGTAAGAGTTGCTACAAAATCTTCCTTTAAATTTTCAAGCTCTTTTTGGTCAGTCACATTTCTTAATAGAATTACAAAACGCTTTTTCTTGTCCTCCAGTTTTAATTCTATAGAATTTGCCACAAAATTTAATGATTTGTCATTTTGAAGAATTATATCCGTTTCCGATAAATTACAAATCTCCGTATTTTTTGGAAGTACTACATAATCGGGAAGAGATGTTCCTAACAGCATGTTTCCTTCTACATTGAACCACTTGCTTATTCTTGGTGTTGCTCTTAAGATTTTATAATTTTCATCTACGATTACCAGTCCGTCCGAAAGCGAATTTATAACCGCTTCTAACAGCTTGTTCTGACGGTGTAACTCGTTCTGGTATTCCGCAACCATTTTTTCTCTGTCATAAAGAGTTTCTATCATTCGATTTAAGCTATCGGCAAGCTGAGCTGAATCAGGCAGTTCGGTTTTCTCAATTTTTTTGGTTAAATCACCGTATCTTACGGAATTTATGGTCTTTGTTATTGTGCCTAAATAATCATTTAATCTCATCCACCTTTTTCCATGCACCCTTACCGTTATAAACAAAGTTATCAAGATAAAAAGAACAAAAATGTTCATTAAATGAATTAACAATGTATTATTTAAAACTTCGACACTCATTAAAAATCCTTATTCCTATTTAATAAACTTTACAAAATACTAAGAATTATACCTTTAATTATTTTTATGGTATAATTATAACAAATAAATAAGGTAATTTAAATGAGAAAGATTTTTGGAATATTTTTGGGAGCTGTGTGTTGGATAAATGTCATTTCTGTATACGCTACAGAAAAGTTTGAAGTGTTACCGGATCTTCCGGAACCTCTTGCATCAGCACAAGCATCATCCATATCAACAACAGCTGATGTTGCAAATAACACCGTAACTCAAAGCATCGGGCAAGAACCGAATATACTGTCGGTAGTTTTATCTTTAGTTTTTGTAATCCTTCTCATTTATGCAACAGGAATTATTTATGCAAAACTTAACAAAGTCGGCATAAAAACAATGAAAAAACAAATCGGAACTGCTGATGATTCAAGAGTTTCTGTTATATCTACAACACCTTTAGGCAATAACAAAACCCTGCACGTTGTAGAACTCGACGGAAAAAGAATGCTCATAGGAGCTTCCGCTAATTCTATCGATCTTATTAAAGATTTAGGTGTTTATCCTCAATCTGATATTGAGGAAGGTGAATTTTCAAAAATAGAAATTCCTAATATCAGAATTCCAAAAATAGAAATTCCTAAAATAGAATTCCCAAACATTGGATTTACAAAGACAACTAAAAAAGCTGATTCAGATTCAGAAACAGCCAAACAGGAAGAAACTGTCGAAAACAGCATCCAAGAAGATGAGGACGGATTCGTTATATCGGATATTTACGAGGAAAGTTCTGACGGAATTATTGACAAATTGTTCACACCGCATAAAGACGAAAAAATAAATGAATCCAATATAACTGAAGAACAAAATGAGATAAAGTCTATTCATTCGGTAGATCCTGATGAGTACGCTTTATATAAAAAGTATCTGTAAATATTTAGATTGCATCCGGAGGTATTTATTAAATGAGAAAAACTGTCACAATTGGTAATAAAATTATTGGAGATGGACAGCCTTGCTTTATTATCGCTGAAATTGGCATTAACCACAACGGTTCTGTTGAACTTGCAAAAAAAATGATTGATATTGCCGTAACAACCGGCTGTGATGCGGTTAAGTTCCAAAAAAGAACTGTTGATATAGTATACACACAAGAAGAACTTGCAAAAGAAAGAAAAAGTGTTTTTGGAAATACAAACGGAGATTTAAAAAGAGGACTTGAATTCGGAGAAAAAGAATATAAAGAAATAGATGAATACTGCAAAGAAAAAGGAATTATGTGGTTTGCATCCTGCTGGGATGAACAATCTGTTGATTTCATTGATAAATTCAATCCTCCATGCTACAAAATTGCATCAGCATCACTTACTGATGATAATCTTTTAAAGCATACTCGTTCAAAAGGCAAACCGATTATGCTTTCTACAGGAATGAGTACAATGGAAGAAATACGACATGCAGTATCAATCTTAGGTGAAGATAACTTAGTTTTATTACATTGTACATCAACCTATCCTTCTAATGCGGATGAAATGAATTTAAGAGTTATTGAAACATTCAGAGAAGAATTTTCTTGCCCGATTGGTTATTCCGGACATGAAAGAGGAATAACACCTTCTGTGTTGGCAGTTGCGGTTGGTGCAAGTGTAGTTGAAAGACATATTACAACAGACAGAACGAACTGGGGATCAGATCAGGCCGCAAGTTTAGAAACAGCAGGCTTATACCATATGGTTAGAGATATAAGACAAACACCTGTTTTATTAGGGAATGGTATTAAAATTGTTTACCCGAGAGAATTACCGATTATTGAAAAGCTTAGAAGAGTGAAATAGCATGAGTATTAATTTACCTAAAACAATAAAATTTGTAATTACTGATTTTGACGGAATTTGTACTGATAATTGTGTATATATTGGTCAAAACGGAGAAATGTCACGAAAAGTTAATTTTAAAGATATTATGGCATTTAGCCTTCTAAAAAAGAACGGATACAAAGTGGGAATAATATCCGGCGAAAAAAATTCCGCTATCGAAAAAATAAAAGAAGTTTTTAATATTGATGAAGTTCATCAGGATATAAGGATTAAAATTGATGTATTGAAATCAATTGTTAACAAATACAGCTTAAATGAAGATGAATTTTTATATATAGGTGATGACGTTAACGACTATGATTCATTATGTTATGCAAAGCACAGAATTACAGTTCCCGATGCAGTTAAAAAAATCAAAAATATATCGGGAATACAAATAACCCAATCAAAGGGCGGAGAAGGCGCTTTTAGAGAAGTCGCCGATGCCGTTATGGGATTATAATATTATTATTTTTTATTTTGATTTTTGAGCCAAATGGCCTACCAGTGCTGAAATAGCTCCATTCACAGCTATATAGCCTGCAAAAACAGGCAACGCGACTGTTCCTGCTATCAATGCAACACCTGCAGCTGTAGCACCTGCTCCGATAGCTCCACCTGTTAGAAATCCTTTAACACCTTTGAAGCTTGGTTCAGTATCAGGTTTTTCTGATGCTCTTAATGTTCTTTGTTTATAACTTTTGTTTAATGAATAAGATGTAATTGGTTGAATTTGCATAATACACTCCTTTTTTAATACCCCTGCATTTTATGCCATTCTAGTTCAAATTTTAATATCTGTCAATAAATATTATATTGCATCTGCATAAGATATTATGTCTTCTTCTGAATTCATCTCTGTTGCGCATACAAGAATACGGTTATTGTCCAACTTTATACCGCCTAAAATATTTTTGTCTTTCAGTTTCTTTAAGAAACTGAAAGAATCAGGAACTTCGATAACAAATTCATTAAAAAAGTTAGTATTTAATGTTTTAATTCCTTTTTCGGAAAGAAGTTCCGACAACTTATGAGCATTATTTGCTGACATTATACCAATCTCTCTAAAGCCTTTTTCTCCGACTAAACTTAAATATAAAGTTGCTGACAATGCAATCAAAGACTGATTAGAACATATATTACTGGTAGCTTTTTCTCTTTTTATATGTTGTTCTCGGGTTTGAATTGTTAATGTAAATGCTTGTTCTCCGTCAGCATCTACAGTTCTTCCGACAAGTCTTCCCGGCATTTGGCGCATATAGGCTTCTTTACAAGCCATATACCCTGCGTGAGGTCCGCCAAAATTCATCGGAATCCCTAACGGCTGAATATCACCAACTACGATATCCGCTTCTTTAGGAGGTGTGATTATTGACAGAGCCGAAAGATTTGCACAAACTATAAATGTTACATCCGGTTTATTCGGTAATTCAACTTCACCGTAATAATCCGGATATTGAACTAAAACACAAAATGCATCTGTAGTTTCTGTCGGAAGTTTATCAAACCATTCAACATCAATCCCTTGCGCCCAAGTGTATGTCTTTATCACGTCTTTGTATTCAGGATTCAATCCGTTTGATACCAGTGCTTTATTATATTTACCCCTGTTTATTCTGTGAGCCATTAAAACTGCTTCCGCACATGCTGAACCTCCGTCATACATAGAAGCATTCGCAATATCCATGCCTGTCAATCGAGATATCATTGTTTGATATTCGTAAATAATTTGCAGTGTTCCTTGAGATATTTCCGGTTGATACGGTGTATATGCAGTAAGAAATTCAAATCGTTGAGCGACATAATTTACTGCGGCCGGTATAAATTTGTTGTATACACCGCCTCCTAAAAAAGATATGTATTCAGTTTTGTTTCTTTTTGATATCGCTTTTATCTTTTTTTGAGTTTCCAACTCGCTTAACGGAGCTGACATTCGAAAGTTTTCGAATTTTACGGGTACTTGTTTATATAGGTCTTCTATTGATGTCAACCCTATAGAAGACAACATGTCACTTCTTATTTCATCTGTATGTGCTAAAAAATTATTCATTATTCAACTTCTTCTTTATAATCCGAATACTCTAATAAATCCGCAAATTCAATCTGATTACCTTCTGATTCAATTTTAATAAACCATTTATTATCATATGATTCATCATTTAACAATTCCGGACTGTTAACAATTTCTTCATTTACTTCTATAACTTTGCCTGATATTGGCATATATATTTCTGATGCTGCTTTAACCGATTCTATTGTCGCAAAAACTTCACCCTTAGAAAACTCAGAATCAACTTCCGGCAATTCTACAAATACTATATCCCCAAGCTGTTGTATAGCATAATCAGTTATACCGACCTCATAATTACCGTCCTTTTCTAAAACATATTCGTGGGTTTTTGTGCAAAGCATGTTTTCATCCATATATTTGTTCTCCTATATAAATTTATTTATTTTACAATATTTATACCTTATTTCTCTTTGTTACAAAAGGTAACTTAACTATTTCCGCATCATGTAATTTTTCACGTATCATGATTTGAATTGTAGAGCCAACATGTATTTTGTCAACATACGGTAATGATATATATGCTAATCCAATATTTTCGGCTCTTGTCGGAGATACACCCCCTGATGTAACAACACCGGCTTTTTCTCCGTTTATATATACTTCGTATTCGTGACGGGCGACTGACTTATCCAGCATTTTAAACCCGAAAAGTTTCTTTCTTCCTCCATGTTGAATCTGCGACATTATAACATCTTTTCCGTTATAATTATCCTCTTTATCTTTTGGTACAGACCACGTTAAACCTGCTTCTACCGGTGTAGTATTTTCGTCAAGGTCGTTACCATACAAATGCAATCCTGCTTCTAATCTTAGCGTATCCCTTGCTCCTAAGCCTATCGGTTTAATTCCGTATTGTTTACCTGCCTCTAACAGTTTATCCCACAAGTACTCGGCATACTCATTCTTTACCATTAACTCTACACCGTCTTCACCTGTGTATCCTGTTCTTGACATCCATAGATTAATATTAAACAACTCACTGCGCTTTATGGAAAAAAATGGCGGTAAATAGTTCTCCCCGATTGACATTATTAAATCGCAAGCCTTCGGACCTTGTACAGCTATTAAAGAATACTTATGCGATATATTGTCAATATCTACATTAAATCCTGCCTGATTTCTTGTCATCCAGTTTAAGTCTTCATCAGCACGAGAAGCATTTACAATAATCAAATACTTTTTGTCTTCCAATTTGTATATGATTAAATCATCAATCAAACCACCTTGTTTATTCGTCAACTGACAATATACAGCTTTCTTATCAACAAGTTTAGAGATATTTTGAGGCACAAGCTTATTCAAAAATGCCAAAGAATCCTCTCCTGACACAATGAGTTCCCCCATATGAGAAACATCAAATATACCGACATTTTCCCGTACAGTTTTGTGTTCTTCTATAATTGATGTATATTGAACAGGCATTTCCCAGCCTGCAAAATCAACCATTCTTGCGCCTAGTTCAACATGTCTGTCATGCAAAAAAGTCTGCTTTGTCATGTGCTAACTCCCTAATCTATATTTATTCTCGTTTATATTTATACATTGTGTCAAGAGTGTAAATATTTCTCTGTATTATTGTTAAAAAAACGTAACAATACTCACAATATATTATTTACTACTTGTATTACTTGTTCAAAATCTTTAACTTTACAATCGGCTGTTAATGATATTCTAAGCCTTGAACTTCCTTGAGGAACAGTCGGAGGACGAATTGCAGGAATATAATATCCCATTGAACGTAATTGCTCCGATACTTTTACGGTTGAATCATTCTCTCCTATTACCAACGGAATTATATGAGTCTTTGATACAGTATCAATTCCTCTAAGCTTTAAAGATGCATGCACTGCCTTTGTAAGGTGTTCAAGCTTTTGTTTTTGTTCATAAATATAATCCCTTTTTTTATTCAACAACCAATTTGACCAAGCTATATTTATCGGAGGTATCGACGTTGAAAATATAAATGAACGTGCTTTATTTATTAAATACTCTATAATTTGTTTATTTGATACACAAAACGCACCAAATGAACCTACTGCCTTTCCTAATGTTGCTGTAATAATATCTGCTTCTTTGCCATAACTTAGTCCTGCAAGTGTTTTTCCGCAAGCACAAAATGCGTGAGCTTCGTCTATCATTAGCATACAATTATACTTTTTCTTAAGTTCTATAAGCCTATCAATATCTGCTATATCACCATCCATACTAAAAACAGATTCTGATACAATTATAGCTCGCTTATATTCTCCTCGTTTTGATTCTAATAAATTTTCCAAATTATCATAATCCAAATGTTTATACCTGTAAAAATCACCTTTGGACAATTGCATACCGTCAATTATGCTTGCATGATTCAACTTATCGGAAAAAACAACATCACCTTTCCCTGCAAGAGTAGATATAACACCTAAATTTGCCTGATATCCGGTATTAAATATCAATGCTCGCTCTTTTCCGAAAATATCTGCAAGAGTTTTTTCCAATTCATTATATTCCGCTGATGAACCTGTTAATAGTCTGGCAGATGCGGATGATAAAAGCATATCATTTGCTGAACTCAAAAATTCTTCTCTTAAATCAGACTTAGTAGAGATTCCCAAATAATCATTTGATGCAAAATTCACGTATTCAACACCACTTACAACAATTTTACCATCTGACTTTGACTCTATATCAGGAATTGTTCTAAACTGATTATTTAGCTTTAACTTTGTCAATTCTTCCGCTATTCTATCCATAAAATTACACCTAATTCTTTACTTACCTTTTAAAAGAGGAATTATAAATTATTTCTTACTAAGAATTTCCTTTGCTTTTTCTAACTGAACATCAGTCTTGTCTTCAATAAGGAAATCCACATCCGTTCCGACCTCTATGTCCGGTTTTATCCCCAGTTTATTAATATCCGTTCCGTTTGGTGTCAAATACCTTGCTATGGTTACGTTTACACCTGTACTGTTTGGAAGCGGAACAACTTTTTGGACAAGTCCTTTCCCGAATGTTTTATTTCCGACAAGTGTCGCTTTATGAGAGTCTTTTAAGGCTCCTGACAATATCTCACTTGCACTTGCGCTTGTTCCGTTAACAAGAACAACTACAGGCTTATCAAGAGGTATTCCTTCGTCTTTTGCACGAATAGTTTTTTTATATCCGCCTCTGTATATTATATCTACTATTGTGCCTTGATTTATAAACCTGTCAGCAATAAAAACAGCATTATCAAGTAATCCGCCTGTATTACCTCTCAAATCTATTATAAGCGAGTCCGTATCTTTTGTATTATTAAGCGCCTCTATAAACTCATTCGGCGTTGTTCCGCTCATAAAGCTTATTATTTTTATATACCCTATGTGATTATCTAAAATTGAGCTTTTGACTGATTTTATCTTAATTTCTTTTCTTTTAATGATTTTATTGAATTTCTTACCGTCTCTTAAAATTGTTAATTCTACTACACTGTTTTCCGGTCCTCTTACTAAAGATGCAACCTCAGAAACATTCATCCCCGAAATGTCTTTTCCGTCAACTGCAGTTATAATATCACCTTGTTTCAGCTGCGCAAAATCGGCAGGAGTGCCTGGCATTACATTAAAAATTTCTGTCTTTCCGGAATTTGAATATATATTTACACCGATTCCGTATATTTTTGAAGTAATTGATGTCGTCAATTCTTCAAAATCTTTTTTTGACATAAATCTTGTATACGGCTCATCCAAACTTGCAATCATTGTATCTATTGCAACTTTTGCATCATCTTGAGTTTTAATTTTTCCCTGATATCTTGATTTCCATCTGCTCCAATTCTGATGATTTAAACTCGGTTCATAATACTCTCTGCTAATCACTCGCCAAGTTCTGTCAAACAAACGCTGAGGTGATATCTCATCAGAATTTATCATCTCTTTATTCAAAAAATAAGAATTAGTCTTGGTAAATACTGATAAAAAAACATTGTTGAATATTACCAAAATTAAAACGGACAATATGAAAATTAATAATTGTTTTTTCTTCATATCTCAATTTAACATCAAGGTAAAATTCAAAGCAATATACTTTGAACTCTTTTCCATGCCTATTAAGAATCTGTTTGGAATTTGAATTTTAGTTTTATTTAATTATAAAGTTTATATTTTATAATTTAACCTAATTGTTCTCAAACCCCGGAGAGGTCAGAGGTAAATTTTTATATCCGTTATTCGCATAAACAGTTTTCTTTATATATTTGTTTGTATAATTACCCTTTTCCAATAACTGCTTTAAAATATTCTCTCTTGTTACCAAAGATGAATCTAAATTATTTGATTCCGGATATAACTTCAATATTTCATTCCAAACAGTTGCCTCCATTGTCCAAGCATAAGTTTCTTCACTCAAAGAATTATACTCGTCTTGATGCAGGGCTTCGTGTGCCAAAAGCGCAGCCAATGCCCCCGGAGGTGCATATTGATGTTTAGGATTTATATAAATATACAATTTACCCCTTTTTTTCCAACCGATTGCATCAAATGTAGAATACGCTTTATCTATTTCTGACAAATCCTTAAATTCAATCTTTACCGGGTATTGAGTTATGTTATATCCCAGAATTGCTTTGCGTGAAAAATCGCCGGATGTACCTTTTAGCATATCCAAAGCAACGTGAAATATCTGCTCATTTGAAACTTTAGAGTATTCGGGCGAAATTTTATCTATATAATCCTGCGTATATTTAGCAGGCAATTTAACATTACTCGGAACCGGCTCATATCCTTTTGCAAAGGCAGGCACACTTAGCAGCATTATGAATAACAGTAAAATATATATCTTTTTCATCCGAAACCTCTCTGTTATATTATTATATACTTTGCTTTTAATAAAAGTCAAAATAAGTCTTGACTTTTTAATTTGTCCTTGTTAATATCTACCTATAATCGCAGACAGTTAGTATCCTGTTAGGATTTAAACCATTTTAAATGAGCTAGCCGAGATTACCAAAGGTAAGGACAATTCCGAGCCTAATAATTAAAGAAATATAAATAGCTTTAAGATGGTAGGTTTTGCGATTAAAAAAGGTTGCAAAATCTTTTTTGTATGAAAAGGTCGAAATTAAATACATAAACAAAGGAGCAAAAAATGTCAACAAAAGCTTTCAAAGATGATAAGATTAAACTTATCAAAGAAAAAGTTGATAAAGCGTTAGTTGCTATTGTTACTGAATACAAAGGTTTGAGCGTTGAAGAAATTACAAAACTCAGACGTGCTTTGCAAAAAGACGGCGGAGATTACATGGTTACAAAAAATACCCTTGCTAAAATCGCTGTCAAAGGAACACCTTTTGAAGTATTAACAGATTCTTTAAAAGGACCGATTGCATTAGCTTTTGGATTCGCTGACCAAGTAGCACCTGCAAAAGCTTTATCTAAATTTATTAAAGATACTAAGAAAGGTGAAATCTTAGGCGCTGCTCTTGACGGACAATTGTTAAGCGCAGAAGAAGCAAAAGCATTAGCAAACATTCCTTCAAAAGAAGAAATTTACGCAAAAATGCTTGGCTGTATCAATTCACCTGCTACCGGTATTGTTGGCGGTATCAACGGCGTTATGTCAGCTCTTGTCAGAGCTATCGCTGCTGTTCGTGACCAAAAACAGGGGTAACAAACCCTCGCCTTCGGAGAGGGAGAAATTCACGTTGAAAGCGATAGCTTGAAACATAGAATTTCGGGAGAGGGTAATACCCTCAAAAACCAAAAAAGTACACAACAAATAAAAAAATAAAAAGGAGAAAATCATGAGTGTAGAAGCTATTTTAGAATCAATTGAAAAATTAACTTTGTTAGAAGCTGCTGAATTAGTTAAAGCTATGGAAGAAAAATTCGGCGTATCTGCTGCTGCTCCTGTTGCAGTTGCTGCTGCTCCTGCAGCTGCCGGTGCTGCTCCTGCAGAAGAAGCTGCTTCTGAAGTAAACGTAATCTTAGCATCAGTTCCTGCTGATAAGAAGATTGCAGTTCTTAAAGAAGTTCGTGCTATCACAGGTCTTGGCTTAAAAGAAGCTAAAGATTTAGTTGACGGAGCTCCTAAAGCTGTTAAAGAACAAGTTAAAAAAGAAGATGCTGAAGCTATCAAGAAACAACTTGAAGCTGCTGGCGCTACTGTTGAAATCAAGTAGTTTGACATTATTTGTTTATTTAAAAACCGGTTTAGAAAATTCTAAACCGGTTTTTATTTTAGCTTATTTTACTCGTTTCTTGAAACCAATTCCATTTGCATTTTCATAGAACGTATAAAACGCTGCTGACCAAAATTTGCCATTGAAAACTTTAATCTTTTACTCAATTCTTCTGCCTGATAATCACATTCCGGCGCAAAATAAGATTTTTCATCAACATTTTGTGATGTCATATTCTCTCTCCTCATTTTTGTTTACATATATATAAAGTATATCAAATGTAAATAATTGCTTTTTTTTAGAAATATCTTTACAATTTGTAATAAAACAAGAGGATATAAAAAAATACCTTATCCACATAAGATAAGGTATCTTTTATTTTTTGCTTAACAAAAATTAGTCATCAGCATGACCTGCAGTACCTAAAACGTCACGCATTTTGTGCATAACCATTTCTTTAACTGCAGTTCTACCAGGTCCCATGTATTCACGTGGGTCAAATTTTTCAGGGTGTTCAATAAAGAATTCTCTGATTGTTGAAGTCATTGCTAATCTTAAGTCAGTATCTATATTAATCTTAGCAACACCGTGTTTAGATGCATAGTTAAGCATATCTTCAGGAACACCTTGTGCATCAGGTAAGTTGCCGCCGAATTTATTACATTTAGCAACAAATTCTGCAGGAACTGATGAAGAACCGTGAAGAACGATTGGGTAATCACCAAAACCTGCTTCTTTTAGAGCATCTTTGATTTCTTTAAGTCTTTCAAAGTCTAATTTAGCTTCGCCTTTGAATTTGTAAGCACCATGTGAAGTACCAATAGCAATAGCCAAAGAATCGCAACCTGTTTGTTTAACGAATTCTACAGCTTCTTTTACGTTAGTGTATTTAGCATCCTTGTCTGATACTTTAACATCATCTTCAACACCTGCTAATTTACCTAACTCAGCTTCTACTGAAACTCCTCTTTCGTGAGCGTATTCAACAACTTTCTTTGTTACTGCTACGTTTTCTTCAAACGGGAATCTTGAACCGTCTATCATAACTGATGAGAAACCGCCGTCAATACAAGCCTTACAAATTTCAAAATCAGCACCGTGATCTAAGTGAAGTGCGATAGGAATTGTTGTTGTAGCTAAAGCTGCTTCAACCAACTTGATAAGATAAGTTTGGTTAGCATATTTTCTTGCACCTGCTGAAACTTGAAGAATAATAGGTGATCTTGTTTCTTCAGCAGCTTCTGCAATACCTTGTAAAATTTCCATGTTGTTAACATTGTAAGCACCGATAGCGTAACCGCCTGCTAATGCTTTACGGAACATCTCTCCTGTTCCAACTAATTTTCTTTCACTCATGTTAAGTGTCTCCTTTTTTCACTATTCTTTGAAGCTTATATAAAAACTTCATCGAATTTTGTATTGTGTAACTACTAATATTTCGTGTTTATACAGGACAAAATTCTAAATTAAAGAATCTCCTTCTTTTCTACCTTGAGGTAATGACCTCATACATGGTAAAAATACAACAAACAGGGGTAAATGTAAAGTTGGGGAAATTGAAAATGGAAAATAAATTTTATCCCTCTCCAGTTGGAGAGGGTTGCAGTTGTGTTTGAGAACGTAAGTTCGAAAACTACAAATGCGGGTGAGGATTGAACCTACATTAAATTAATTTAACAAATTTATTTTCAAGATTTTTCAATAATTGAACCTCACCCGAAATTCTAACTTTCGAAACACAGTTTCTCAAGTTGAATTTCTACCCTCTCCAATTGGAGAGGGTTTGTTATATTTACCCCTATTTTGCTCTGTATTCAAGAACTATTTGAGCTTTTACGCTGTCTTTTTTGTATGATAGCGGTAATGGTTGATAAGGTGCACCAGATTTTACAGCATTCAAAACGGATGTATTTGCATTAGGGTAATTTGTTCCAACTACCTGCAAATCAGATATTGAACCGTTTCTGTGGACAGTAAACTGCACTGTTACTTCATAATTAACATTTGCTTTATAAGGTGTCCAGTGTCTGTGAACCTCTGCAGGAAGATAACGGAAGTATTCGGTCAAATTCTTTATCTCTCTCATCTCCGGCTGAGCTGCCTGCTCTGTTTCTTGATTATTCAAAACCTTATTCCCAAACGGATCAGCTTCAGTATTTTTTGGCACATAGTCAAACGCAAGCACCATTAATCCAAAACATAATACAGTTAATAATATTAAAGTCTTTTTCATTTTTATTCCTTTGTATTTGTCGGGTTAAAACCCGACATATAATACTCTTTATTTTGGTCTAACCCTCACCCGAAATTCTAATCATCGAACTCACGTTCTCTGATTGAATTTCTACCCTCTCCCAATGGAGAGGGGCTGAACTTTTTATCTCACATAAACTCTCGGCAGTCTAACCTTTAGTCTGCAAGTGAGTTCATAATTTATAGTATGTAATATTTCTGCCCAAGAATCAAGGGGTAAATGTGAATCATCCAAAAGTGTAATTACATCCCCAACTTGTGCATCAATGTCACCTAAATCAAACATCATCTGATCCATTGTGATATTTCCGATTTGTTTAATCTTTTTACCATTTATCATTCCGTAAATTTGATTAGATAAACCTCTTGAAACGCCATCAGCGTAACCTATTGGTATAGTCGCAACTCTTGTAGGCTCATCAGCAACAAAGGTATGAGCATAGCTTACACCCTCACCGGCTTTAACTTCGTGAATATTTGTAATACGTCCTTTTAAACCCATAACCTGTTTTATTTTCGGTTTATAATTGTACTTAGGCGGTAAATCAGGATATAAACCATATAATGAGATTCCGACACGCACCATATTCGATTTTATATCATAAGCAAAAGTTGCCGCCGTATTTTGGATATGGATTAAAAGACCTTTTGTATCAATATTATTAATAACGCTGTTCCATCTGTCTATTTGTTTTTTTGTTTCCTCCGGTTCCTCCGCTGCAGCAAGATGAGTAAACACCCCCTCGAATCGTAAATAATCTGCATTTCTGACTTTTTCTATATATTCTAATGCTAATTCCGAACGAACACCAATTCTGTTCATACCCGTATCGAGTTTAACGTGAACTTTTGGTTTAATTCCTGTTCTTTCAAAAACATCTTTGCAAGCCTCCAAATGTTCATTATTAAAAATAGAAAAAGCTATATCATTTATCGCTGCTGACTCTACCGCCCAGGTGGGAATTGCACCTACTACCAATACAGGTGCTTTGATTTTTACGCTTCGCAAATCCAGTCCTTCGTCAACAGAGGAAACACCGAACATATCTACACCTGATGCCAGCATTGTTTTTGCTATCATTTGCGAGCCGTGTCCGTATGCATCAGCTTTAACTATCCCAAGCATTTTTTTGTCTTTGGGAATTCCTTTTTTTATCTCGATAATATTTTTCGCTAAAGATTCAAGATTTATTTCAACCCAAGCATCTTTATGCGTGTTTACGTTTGATTGTCTTATGTTTTTCATTTTTATTTCCTTCCCCTCTCCAATGGGAGAGGGGTATGTTTGTTTACTTATAATTCTATCCTGCTAAATCAACTCTCCGTTCAGATACCATGTTCTTGCGTTTGTTATTCTAACATTTATAAATTCACCGGTTAAATCTCTGTCACATGGTATATGAACAATTTTGTTATTTCTTGTTCTGCCTGTTATAACCTTATCCCCATTTTTGCGAACCTCAAAGTTTTCTACAAGAACTTCCATTTCTCTGCCTAAATACTTTTTATTTGAAGCAAGACAGCAAGCTCTGTTGTGTTCGTTTAATCTTGCAAGACGTTCAGTTTTAACGTCTTCAGGAATATACAAATCAACCCATTTTGCTGCAACTGTTTTCTCTCGAGGAGAATAAGATGCCGTATTTGAGTAATCCAGTTCCAATTCTGTCATAGCTTTCAGAGTATTCTCAAACTGTTCTTCTGTTTCTCCGGGGAAACCTGCAATAAAATCGCTTGTTATAGTCACATCTTTAACTCTTGAACGGATATGATCGCATATTTTTTTATAAGTTGCATAATCATATCTTCTGTTCATCTTTTTCAAAATATAATCATCGCCTGACTGCATTGGTATATGAAAATACTCGCAAACTTTATCAAGCTCGATAACAGTATCAATAACTTCATCAGTTATATCTGTAGGATAATTTGTAACAAACCTGATTCTAAATTTGCCCTCTATTGCATTAATCTGTCTTAATAGCCAAGACAAATTCTGTCCTTCAGGTAAATCTTTACCGTAAGAGTCAACATTTTGTCCGAGAAGTGTAATCTCTTTAAACCCTTCTGACAACGCTTTTTTTACTTCTGCTAAAATTAATTCAGGTTTCCTTGAACGCTCACGCCCTCTTGTATAAGGTACGATACAATATGTACAAAAGTTGTTACACCCTTCCATAATTGGTACCCATGCATTAATACTCTTAACTCTGTTTATCTGAATTTCACTTTCTTCAAAAGGTTTTTCTTCAACAGAAACAACTCTTTCTCCTGCTTCTATTCTTTTAACAAGGTTTGGAAGTTCATACAATCTTTGAGTACCAAGAACTAAGTCTACATACGGAGCTCTTTTTAATATATTTTTACCCCCTTGTTGAGCGACACAACCGGCAAAAACAATTTTTGGGTAAGGATTGTAAACTCTTGTACCTTTTTCATTTATACTTACCCCTTTCCATTTACCCCAGACACCTATTTGACTGTATGCCTTGTCTTCAGACAATTGTCTTATTGAACAAGTATTAATGATAAGCATATCCGCTTCTTTTGGGTTTTCTGTCTGAGTGTATCCGATATGTTCTAGCATTCCATACATACGCTCTGCATCAGATTTATTCATCTGACAACCTAACGTTTCTATATAAACCTTTTTATTTTCCATTTTTAGTACTCCCTTACTTTATTCTATTACAAAAAGGTTTTACATTCATTATTATGCTAAATAATCAAGTATTGCACCGCCGATTTCTTCTGTCGGATCAAAATTCGCATTCATCGGAGGATTTATAGAATCTTGTATCAGCATTTTTACAAGAGGGCCGAAGCCATCAGGAATTTTTGTCTTACGATAAATTCCTGCTAAAAAAGTTTGAATATTTGGAGATTTTGTATCATTATATTTGGAAAGTTCGGGATATATATCTGTTACTTTTTGTTTATCTAATCCGTCATCCAACATTAAATTTAAGATATACAAGTCTTCTACAACTTGGTCTTCATTTTTTGGATTACTCAATTCAGTTTTTATTATCGGCAATTGTTTTTCACCTTGTTTTGCACGATCATACACGTTTATACTGAAAGAGCAATAATTTTGATATTGATTTGGATACGATACTGTCATTCTTAACCTCACGTTTCCCCCCCTTCCGCAAGACGAGGGTATACAAGTCCTTTTTAGAAAATAAAAAATATGTAATAAATTGCTGCCGCTGCCAGAGCCGGTACATACGGAAGATAATTTCTTTTTTCAGTACTATCTATTCCTTTTAGTACAAAATATGCAAGCAATAAACCCGTTACAGCTAACAAAGCTAATGTCCAATAATTTTGCAGCCCTGAATAAAACGTAATTACCATAGTCGTAAATATTATTGACATTATACAAGTAGGCTTGTCATCAGCCTTATATTTATTATACAAAAATACGGGAATTATAAAACACATGGACGCAAATAAGCTTATCAAAAGAACTTTTACAATATTAAAAATACCAAACATTGCTCCCAATGCTCCTGCTACATATGTATCAGCCTCTCCCATAGCCCTTGTTTTTGCAAAAACAAACCCTGCTCTTGCAATGAGTTCCATTATTAAAGCTCCTGCACAAATACCTAACACTGAATGCAATACACCATGCCAGCCGCCTGCAAGTCCTGCATAAACAACACCGCTAATTGCCATTGCTATTGCTATATTGCAATCAACAAGTTTTTCTTTTACATCTGTCGCTGTCATTATTAACAAACAAGAAAGCCAAAATATTACAAACAAAGTCGAATAACTTATTCCATATTTCCAAAAAGATAACCCAAACAATACCATTGTTAACAATTCGATAATCGGGTATTGAATACTGATTTTTTCTTTGCAAAAATAACATTTACCTTTCAAAAAAATATATGACAACACAGGTATATTATGCCAAGGTTTCAGCCTATTTCCGCATTTTGGACATTTTGACGGAGGAAATATTATGCTTTCACCGGAAAGAGAACGCAAAATTACAACATTATAAAAACTTCCGAAACAAAGACCAAATACACACACCCAAAACATTAAATAAGTATTTAAATCCATTACAAAATCCCCATTAATGAATCTCCTAACTGAGAATCCGCTATCATTGCGTGAAGCATTTCAAAAGCTTTCTTAAGTTTTCTGGATACCTGCATTGGAGAGATATTCATTCTTTCTGAAATTTCTTTCTGGCTTAAATCCTGATAATAATATAATTCTACAAGCTTTCTGTATTCTTTCGGAAGCCTCACAATTACAAGTTCTATAATTAATCTCGCATCCTCTAATTCCGACTTCTCTTTATAATTATCAGCGGATATAACTTCTTCATAACCAAGATTATTTGAATCTGCTCTATAAACTTCATCAAGTGAAACGATGTTTTTTCTTCTGTCAGCCTGCATCACAAAATCAACATCTTTTTTAGACACGTTAAGAGCATCCGCAACATACTCATTTGTTAAATCATTCAATTCATCAGCTGTTAACGTACTGATAAAAGAATTAATACGGAACGATAATTCCTGAATATGTCTTGGCACCTTTATTGCGTTCATTTTGTCACGAATATAATGCTTTATCTCACCGATTATCAAACTACCTGCATAATACTTAAAATTATCATTAATCTCAGGAGAAAAACTGTCTATAGCCTTTAGTAAACCTATTGATCCGGCTTGCACTAAATCTTCTATAGGGTCATAAGAACGTCTTGCAATTGTTCTTGCGATTCTTTTTACAATCGGAAGCATACGTGAAACAATAAGAGCTTTAGCCTTTGCTTTTTGCGACTCGGAAGTTGCACTGCGGTAATTTCCCAGCCATTCCGCTATCAATTCATACATCATTTGCTCTTGTTGTTTGTCTTGCAAAATAACTCACTCCGCTTAATGTAACAATGATATCACGATATTTTATGATACGCAATTCAATTTATTTAACATCTTTAAATATCATTTTTTGAGCTTGTTCTACTTCTGCTTTTAATCGTAATGAATATCTTTCTATCAATTCATCAAGTTTTGCTTCTGTTTCCTCTATTTGTAATTTTAATATATCCAAACAGGACGGCTGTATGTTTTCCAATTTTGATGCATATCTTTTTATTCCTTCAACTACCAAATATCCGTCCTGAAGATTTATTTGACGTTCATTATGACCGCCGCTTACACGCCTTCCGTTAATTTTTGTATATGTATAGTCCGCTCTGTTTTTATCAATATCAATTTTAAAAGCAGAACTTTTCTCAGAATCTCTTATTTTCACAAGACTATCCATAAAATCTTTTACATAATTCAAATTTTTCATAGATCCTGATTTAACATCTTTATTAATCAAATCAAAACCTTCTCTTAATGAATCCGTCGGTTTTATTATTGATTTAAAATTCGTGTTACTAATTGCTGCATTGATTGGGTTGATTAACATTTTATATCCTTTCTTATAAATAAAATATCAAATTTATTACAAAATCGGCGACTAACATGTATACCGTAGATAATACCGCTGCTTGTGTGGTTGAATTACCGACATCTTTTGCTCCGCCTTTAGTTTCGTATCCTTTTGTTGCACAAACGAGAGCTATCAATATCCCAAAAACAAACCCCTTAAACAAACTTATATAAACATCCCTTGCATTAAGCCACAGCCAAACAGAATGTATATACCTTGCAGGATGAAGCCCTATCGTTGCGTGAGAAACAAGTAAACCGCCGGTAATTCCCACAACTTCTGCAATCATTACTACCATCGGAACAGTAATTGCCGCCGCCAAAATTCTTGGTGTAAAATAATATCCTACCGGATCAATCTTTAAAGTTTTTATTGCATCAACTTGCGAAGTTACTTGCATGTTTGCAATTTCTGCTGATATTGCAGTACCTGCTCTTGCCCCGATTGCAAGTGCCACAAAACCCGGAGCAATCTCTCTTATCATAACTATCGCAATAGAACCGCCAATATAAGCCTCAGCTCCTGACATCAAAAATTGTTTTGAAACTTGTATTGCTATAACTGCAGCTGATACAAATGCTATAACAAGAGAAATTATAAGTGAATCAAAGCTTATTAGTGCCGCTTGTGTCAGAGAATGATACATCCTTGAGCGTCCGCTTACCATATAGCAAACACTTGTCCACAAGTTCATCATACATTTTCCAAAGAATTTAATCATAAATTGGCGTACACCATCCCTTAAACTTTTCTACCTTACCCCTAACCGTATCAAAATATAAATTTTGAATTTGTTTTGTTATATTTCCTGTTCTGCCATCACCAATAATCCGATGATCAATACTTTCCACGGGAACTATCTGAGCGCCTGTTCCGCAGCAAAAACATTCCTCCGCATTGTAAATTTCAGTCCTGTCAATTGGTCGTTCAGCAGTCGGTATCCCTAATTCGTGCGCAAGTTCTAAGACAGTATTTCTTGTAACACCTATCAAGATGTCATCTGTAATACTTGTTGTAGTAAGAATCCCGTTAAATACAAAAAAGATATTCATTGCAGAACCTTCTGTAACTTGTCCGGACTCTGATAATACAACCGCATCATCAAAACCCATTTCATGCGCATCGGTTTTTATAAGTGCAGAATTTGCATAAGCCCCACTTACTTTTGCTCTGGGAGGAATTGCATTATCAGAAGTCCTTCGCCAACTGGATACACATAATCTAAGTCCTCTATCGGATTCAAAATAATCACCAAACGGTGTTGTGAAAATTAAAAAAGAATCCTCGTTATCAGTTAAAGTAGGTCCGACTTTTATCGCTGACTTATATAGTGTAGGACGAATATACACATCCGTTTTATAACCATTCTTCTTCAACAAATCTTTTGTAATATTCTCATATTCATCAAGAGTATAGGGAGAATTCATCCACATAACCTTTGCACTTGCAAGAAGTCTTTTATAATGATCTTTTACCCTAAAAGCATACATTTGACCTTCGTCTTTATTATAATATGCTCTGATTCCTTCAAAAACCGACGTTCCGTACAAAAATGCATGCGTTCTTACCGGCAGAACTGCCTTATCAGCTTCTACATACTCGCCATTCATATATACGAACTCTGTCATTCCCTAATCTCCTATCTAAACAATTATACTACAATATTCAACTAAGATTTTGAGATTGTAAATTATTGTTACAAAAAGTCAATTTTTATTCACAATAATACTTTATATATATATGAAAATATGTGTGGAGGTCAGTCTATGTTTGAAGTAAATAACGGTGTTACTAAAATTGATGGTACAAGGGGGAAATATACAGAAGAAAAAGTAACCAATCCGTCAATAAGATATGGAAGAAATAGCGTACAGAATTTTTATTCTTATTTAGAACAACCTCTGATTAAAGATAACCACGCAACACCGCCCATTTTAGACTTTGGAACAAATCCTGAAGCTCAAGACAAAAATATTGAACTTATGGAAAAGTATACGAAGGAAAATGATGCATACCTAAATGCTCTTCCTCCTTTGGAATACGAATACAGGTATATGCAAAACATCCATAAAGCAGGTGATATTGATAAAGATGCTTTACTTGGAACGGCTTATGAAGAATTGGGAGCAAGAAAAGATGTTGAGGTAAAAGAATTAGACCAAGCTTTTGCACTGAATAGTGACTATTCTACAAAACCAATGGATTTAAATAACGACGGCAAAATTGACATTGGAGAATACGGAAGTTCGATTCTCGCAGCAGATATTGTAAGCAATAACGGAGAAATAAAAGGAACTATCAACAAAAACGGACACAACGCATTACAGGAACTGAATAAAAAATCTAATGCAGAAGCTGCAACACAACTCTACAGCTCAATATACAATCAATTCAACTTAGCTGATGCAACTAAAAAATTTAATCCGTAAAATACTGACTAATACATTTCTATTATCTTATTAATACCCTCTTTAGCAGTATTAAAGAGTTCTATCATTCTTTCAAACTCATAAGGCTCGCCCTCTGAAGTAGTTTGAAAATCTACAATCTTACCGCTCTTAGTTAATATTACATTAGAATCAACCTGTGCATGAGAATCTTCTTCGTAATTTAAGTCCAGCCTAATTTCACTATCTACAATGCCTATAGATATAGCTGCTATTGGCTCTATTATCGGATTTTCTTTTATCTCGCCTGATTCTGTCAACTTATTTATTGCATCTGATAGTGCCAAAAATCCTCCGCAAATACTTGCTGTTCTAGTTCCGCCATCTGCTTGAATTACATCAGCATCTATTGTAATTGTCATATTTGGCATTTTTTCCAAATCAACACAAGCTCTCAAACTTCTGCCAATTAATCTTTGAATTTCATGTGTTCTTCCTGATACTTTTTCTCTTTCCCTTTTACATCTTGTATTAGTAGAAGCAGGAAGCAAAGAATATTCTGCCGTCACCCACCCTCTGTTATCGTCTTCTTCCATCCATTTCGGTTTCTTTAAATCAACAGAAGCTGTTGTTATAACTTTAGTATCACCAAATTCAACTAAAACTGAACCAAGTGCGTGCTTTGTAAAATTGTGTGTAAATTTAATTTCTCGTAATTGATTATTTTCTCTACCGTCATTTCTCATAATAAACTCCTATACAGTTTTTGTCAGGTAAAACCTGACCTACATTTATTTTATGACAAATAAGCAGGTTTTACTCATAAAAAAAGACCAATTGTAAAGAAATAATAACAAATGTTAAACACAATAAAAAATTGTTACAAATGGCACAAATTCAGTAACGTAGGGTGGGTAAAACCGCAAGGTGTGCCCACCATTTAATACAAATGTTGAACCTCACCCGCATTTGGAGTTTTAAATATATTTACCCTATATTAAAACTTCTTTTTCGTTTTTATAAGTAACATACCCGAGCGGTGAAGCAGGAGGTTTACGCAAATTTTTTGCTTTTGTATATATTATGCCCACTTTTGAGGGCTGTGATGCTGATGAAAACTTCCTTGCCAGCTTACAGCATTCAAATAAAATATCCTCTGTCGGATTTTGTCCGTTTGTTTTTAAAAGTACATGAGAGCCTGCGCATAACCTTGCATGAAACCAATAGTCATCATCTTTTGCAAGTTTTGATACTATAAAATCGTTCTGTTTATTATTTTTACCTATATAAACATCAAATCCGCCAATTTTTACTTTTTCAACAACAGGCTTAGTTTGTCCTGTCATTTTACTTACTTCCATACCTAATTCATGTTTAATATCAGAAAGCTCTTTTATATTTTTGGCACATTCTATACTATACAAAACATTTTCCAAATACTCTTTTTCTATACCTAAACTTCTTATCATTTCTTCTGATTTTTCTTTCGTTGCTTTTGATTTTGTATAGAGCTTAAAATACCGTTGAGCATTTTCTTTTAACGTTTTTGTTTCATCAAGTTCAATTATTATGTTTTTATTATTTATATAATCATAAACTTCAATCTCTTTCAGGTAATCACATTTTTGGTAAAGGTTGGCAGTAATAAGTTCTCCAAATAGTTTGTATTTATCGGTATTATCACGTTTTTTTAATAAAAGTGATATTTTATTAATTGAATTGTTTGTTTTTTTGAGTCTTGTTGCTGCAACTTCCAATAATTGATTCTTGGCTGTCTTAAGATTTATTTTTTGTTGAATTTCTGAATAATAGTTATCAATCATTTCATTAACGCTATTTTGTCTTATTGAACCTTCAATAAGTTCTTCAAAAAGGGTATATCTATTATCTTTTATTGCAGGTGTGAATGTTTCTGTTATTAAATAATGATTAATTTTTTTTTGAGAAAGCCCTGCGAATTGTTTTTTTAATTCGTTGGAAAGACGGTTATCGCAGACTTGCCCACTCTCGCTGCCAGCCTCCGCAGGAAAGGGAAAACTATTTTCCCCAACATTTACCACTTTCCCTGCATTTACCCCTACATTTACCCCTACCCCCGGCGGATAGACATATTTAAGTCCGCCTTGAAGTTCTCTATATCTGCTTTTTTCTGGACCGACATTGTGCGCACATCCGATTATTATACAACTTTCTTTGTCGTACAAAATTACGTTTGAATGTTTTCCCATCAGCTCTACCGCTAAACATAAAAGCCTTTTTTGTGATAATTCATCATAAGATTCAAAATGCAATTCTAATATACGCTCATTCTCAACGGTTAATGCATCAGAGATTCTGGCTCCTTCAAGATATTTGCGCAATAACATGCAAAACATAGGAGGTTTTTGAGGAATTATTATGCCACGACGTTCCTCATTTTCTTTGCTCATAAAAGCAATATGATAAATCTGAGGACATATGTTTATATAAAACTTTCTACTTTCATTATTGTTTCTTAATGATAATATAAAATCCCGTCTTGTAGGCTGTTGTATTTTTTGAATTCTTGATCCTATTATAAAATCGATATTTTCAATCAAAAAAGCTCTTAATGTAAGAAAATCAATATTTATCATTGTCATTTCAGAACTCTAATTAAAAACTGCTTGCCTTTACCGAACGTGCAAATAAATATGCGTAAACATAAATTATGTAAGTCCAAATAACTGAAACAAACAACGAATATAAAACGATACCTAAATATCCCAGTAATACCATATATGAAACAACCACCATAGATAAAACATAAGTAACAATGGCTGTTAATAAAGTTATTAGATATACAATAAAATATTTTCCTAAATTTTCATTAGCGATATTGATTGCTGACTTAAAATTTATAAAATTAAAATAATTTGGTTTTTTCACATAATTGCAACACATTGCAATACCCATAAATGACGTAAAAAACAAAATTAAAAATGATAGTGCCGTAACTATTGAAGATAAAACCTCGCCTGCTGTTCCTGATAAAGCATTCCTTATAAATCCTAAAATTAAAAATATTACAGACAGTAACACTATTAATAATGCTCCGGATAAAATAACTTTTAATCCGTTTAAAAAATTATGTTTTATATCTATAAACGGTAAATTAATGTTTTCTTCACATTTAAAAGCATAGTCCAATGCTGAAATACTGTATCCATACGGAACAAACATTATTACAAACCCAATAATATATAAAATATAATATAATGGATTTTTCACACCCTCATTTAAAATGGGAGCATAAATACCTGCCCAGTTCATAAAAATATTAGCTAAAACTACAAAACAAAAAACCGGTAAATATTTTTTCCAAAATTCTTTATCCTTAAACATATATACAAAAGCTTTTAACATAAGACCTCCTATTTATTTTTACATTGAGATTATACCACTTGAATAATTGTATAACAAGAAAATTAAATTAAACAAAATAAAAGGAATTAAAATTGAATTTAATTCCTTTATAAACGGAGTTTAACTAATATGAAAAATTATGAATTATAATTGATTACTATTGAGTAGCCATTTCCATTGCTGATTGCAATAATTGCTTATTTGATTTAATTAAAGCATTAACCATATTTGCTTTAAAATCTGTATTTGCTTGTTCTAAAAGTCCGGAACGAATTTCGCCCCTGCCAATTACAGGTTTTCCGGAATCCGGTGTTTCTACAAAAACACCATTTCCTATATCAAACAAACCGTTTGGATTATGAAAATTTGCTGTCGCAATTTTATACAACGGTACTGAACGATTTCCGCCATCTGCTTTTCCATAAATAGTACCGTCATTTTTTATTTCATACTCATCATATTTACCTAAGAATTTGCCGTTATTAGGATCTATCCACAATTTTATATTTGTCGTAGGAATGCTTAACGCACCGCCTTTGAGTGAAGTTTCTTCATACAAATCTGCACTTATAGACTTTGTACCGGACATTATTTCGCCCTTATCATTAAGTATATATCCTTGAACAGTTGAACCGTTTTTTGCTCTATATACACCTTCCGAATCAAATGTAAATTCTCCGAGTCTTGTGTAACAAACATTTCCCTCCGGATTTCTTACCATAAAAAAGCCTTTTCCTTCTAAATACAAATTCTCATTAGAAGTTCCGGGAATAGATTTTCCTTGGTCGTGATTTTTTACATTGTTATCTATTACTGCACCGCCTAAAAAGGTTTTGAAAGTAATTTTATTTTCTCTGTACCCCGGTGTATATACATTTGTCATGTTTTCAGCAAGCACATCCATCCACTGGTTTGTTGCTTTTTGTGTGTTAATTGCGGTTGTGTAAAGATCATTCATCTTTGCGGCCCTTCTTTCTGTTATCTTGGGTATCTTGTTTTCTTTGTCTTTGATTTAGTTCATTATAGTCAATATTATTGTCATCAAATCTTTGCCTCAAAAGCGGTAAGTTTTCTTTTAAATAAGCTTCTGCGACTTGTGAACTCGGAAGAAAATCTGCTGAGATTTTTCCTGCTCTATCTATTTTTATAATGACAGAAATATTATTGTCAAAATCTATTCTTACAGGTTTGTTATCATTCATAGCTTTTAATAGCATATCAGCTAATGTTTTAGACACTTTTGCAGATTTTTCCGCACCTGTAACATCTTTAATATCAACAAAACCGTTCTCTACGAGATTTGTAAAAAATTCTACATCGGATTTATCCATTATTATACTGTCATAACTAACAATAGTGTCTACTACAAGGTTAGATTTTTTATCTATTTTATGAATGCCATGCTCATTTTCAACTGTTTTTGTTTTTGCCATTGCAATATTTTTATTTGCTATTGCAATATTTTCTTCCATTGTGGACATTATTGCTTTTTCTTCTGCCAAATCCTTTGCGGAAGAATTTAATTTATTTTGTCCGTTGGTTTGATTTACAAATTCTGCAAATGGCTGTCCGTTACTGTTAAAACTCATATTTGCACCCATTTGCGCATTGAATTTAATTTGCGCATTGAATTTATCAGGTTGCTCTTGAATATTTATATTATTATCTATCAAACCTAAATCCTCTTGTTCTCTTTTTTTATCGTCATTTATAAGCTTTTGCTTTATACCGCTTTGCAATATTTCATCTTTTTGATTTAGCTTATTTATCTCATCAAAAACATCATTTAGACCGTCTATTGCATTAGTCAAATTTTTTTCTTTTCCATCATTTACTTCATTTTCTATCTTTGAGCCATTTTGATTTTCTGCTTTAACTTTAGGATTTTCTGAACTCTCTTGTTTTACATCAGAAGTTTTTTTAGAATTTTCTTCCTTAACTGACTTTAATTCATCAGAAAATTTTACATCCGAATTTTTTGCTCCATTATTCGTTTTTGACTGTACTAAATTATCCGCTTGATTCATGTTGACAGTATTTGATTTTGAAATATCCATGGTTTAAATTTCCTGTTCTGTATTTTGTAATTGATTTAATAATTCTTGCTCTTCAGCTTCTTCTCTTGAATGAATGAAAAATCTTTGAACACCGATTTCTGAAAATTGCTTTAATTCTTGTTTTTTTTCTTCTTCTAAATATGCCTCACGTTGCTTTTCTTTGTGTTTTTCTACTACCTTTACTTCCTGCTCGCATTTTACCAGTTTTCTTGTTTCTTCATCCAGTACCTCTTGGACACGGAGTCTTTCCTGCTCTAAAACTTCTGCTTTGTCCCATAAATGATGAAGATAATTATCATAATATTCCATCATTCTGAAATCAGCCGTTTTTTTATTTTGGATAGTTTGCTGTATCTCTGCTTCATTTTGTCTTATTCGTTCTTCTGCTTCGAAAACAGCCTGCTGTGCTTTCTGCACTACAATTAGTTGTGCTTCTTTCTTACGTATACGAACTTTTAGTATACTTTCTAATCTGTATCTAAAGGGCATAATATATTCTCACATTATAATTATGTGACATGTATATTTTTTTTAATACATCTATTTAGATGATTAATTACAGATTTTAATAAGTCAAATTTTAAAAGTTAAAAACCTAAGATAGTTTGTCATAATGGCTGTATTTTTTTGTAAACATTTCTAAAATATTTACCAACTCATCGATTTTACTTTGCTGTTCATTATTTAAAACAGCATTATCTATATCGCTAAAACATCTTTTAATTATTTGATTATAAATATATTTATCTCTCACAGCAAGAAAATTATTAAATGTCTTTTTTTCAATTTCTTGTTTTTTTATAGCAATATTAAGCGCAGAAAAGAAATTTTTTGCCCTTTTTTCTGCTGCAGCGTTTTTGTTCAGTATTTCACAAGACTTGATAAGCTTGTCATAAGTATATTCAAAAGGTTTTACATTTTTAGTTTTTCTTAACTCAAGAACATCTTGCATTGTTTTAGTTTTATTATTATAAACTTTTCTAATATAAGATCTTCCGCCGTTAAAATTAATACTGTTTGTAACATTTGTAACACTGTTCATATTCATACTTTTGTCCTTTATAGAGAAATACTTGTTATTGAATATAAACCATCTAAATTTAATTTTTGCTATTTTATTAAAAATATTTACAATACTTAATAAAAAAATATCCCTACATTCAAGAAGCGATCGCAACACTATAAAGATAGTAGTGTGCATTTTAATGCACGAACTTAAAATATAATTCAACAAGCTTTTAAAATTTCGTGCACTAAAGTGCACGCTACATACTACTTTCTCCTTTTTATACTTGTATTTTTCTCTTATGTATATTTTTCTATTCTATTCGGCATTATGACTGGTTTTTAGTCGATTGTAAAGATTTTTATTTTTGCTTAACATATAGTAACATTTCTTAATAATTTTCTATTTACCATTTTCAACTTTCCACTTTCCACTAAAAAACGACCAACTGTTAATCCTAAGCAATTGTCTTTTAAGCTATCTTCCCAGGTGCTACGCACATAGACAACTTACAAGTTTGTAGTTTAACCTACCAACCTATATATTTACCCCTGGTCCTCCAAGTATTGCGGATTGCGAGCGGAGTGCGGAGGACTTTTGTTAAAAGAACGTAAGTTCTTTTTGCAAAATCCGAAGACACGTTCAACGCGAGCAACCAAGCTTTCACCTCTGTAGGTCTTTACGACCGTGATCTGGATGACTCTGCCGAAGGAAACAATTAAGTATTGTTTCCTGAGAGGGGGAGTTTTCCTTTACTCATAAAATACTTTTGTAATTTGACTTTAATACAAAATCTTTGTTTCTCTTTAAATATAATACTACTTACACAAACAAAGTCTATTAATAGTCAAACAAATAGACTACATCTGCTATTCATTATATAATTTCATCATACGATAATAGTATTCAAGGTCTTTATCTGTTGAATTTTTAATTATTTGATTAATTAAGGTTATGAGTTCTTCTCTTGATTTTTTATGACCAAAATCAAACAAGTCTTGTGGCTCAACATTTAAAGCATAAATAATCTTTTCTAAAGTATTCGAGGATACAAATCTTTTACCTCGTTCAATATTACTAATATTGGGGATGTCAATGTCAATCATTTCAGCAAGTTTTTCTTGTGTAATTTTTTTACTCTTTCTTATTTCTTGTATTCTTGCTCCAAGTTTTTCTTTTAATGAACTCATAAATTTACCTCAAAATCATTTTAAAATACCCCCTTAAAATATTTAACTGACTAATATACTAATTTTATTGTAAAATATTAACTAATATGCTAATATAGTTATACTAATATGCTATTTTTATTATTAAAATATAGTAATATAGTGCATAAAATTGTGGGATTAAGAATGAAGTATTTGAAAAAATTTTGCAAATATTATATGTCAAATATAATTTTGAGAAATATAACTTCTTTATTACTCGATTTTATATATTTATATGTTCTATACATTGTTGTAATAACTGTATTTACCAATAATGTTAAGGATTTAAATATTTGGTTGATGGTTGCGTATTTTTTCTCGTTAGTTCTTGTTGCTATTTTATCCAGAAGGATAAGAGTTACTAGAGTATGCCCAATATGTTTAGAAAATAGAGGCATTGGTAATAGTATATGTAAAACTGGTAAGACAAGAAATTACAGACAATATATCAAAGGTGATTATTACTGGCATGAACAAGAAGTAGAATATCTTGAAACGATATTTTGTTATTACTGTTCATACGAAGAATCTAATTTATATTGGAAAGAAGAAAATTGGCAAGGTGATTTAACAGAAGAAGCAAGAATACGAAAGGCGGCAGAAGAACATAGAAAAGCAGAAGAAAAGGCTAGAATAAATGCTTACGAAGAAATAATGCGAAGAAGAAGAGGATATTAATGAGTCGTGAATTTAGAGAAACAAAAAATAATTGGAAAACTGGGTCAACAAATAATTGGGAATATTTTATCTCTATTTGCACAGCAATTTGTGTTATTATAATATCTTTTAATTTTATTTATAAAATATATATTTATCCAAAGTGGCATTTTAATTCGCATAAAAATAATAAAAAAATACAAAAAATTGAAAAAATAAATAATAAAACAAGTAAAACGGATAATGATATTAATGATTCTTCAGATATTTATAAATATCATTCATATAATACGCATAATGAGATTTACACAGATTATAATTCTTATTTGCCTTCAAATTTAAAAGAATTAGAAAAAGAAAAGCGAAAAGAGGAAAGGTTAAAAAATAAACAATTAAAACAAGAAAAAAAGCTAAAAAAAGAAGAACTTAAACAAAAAGAGAAAAAAGAAAAAAAATTAAAAAAAGAATTGAAAAAATTGGAGAAACGAAAAGACAAAAAAAGTAATCAGTCAATTATGTTCAAAGAGAATCTCATTCAAGAGGATATTAATAATACAGATAATTTGATAAACAATAATCAGAAAGGAGAAAGCAATGAATGATTTTTTAACAGGATTAGGTGCATTTGCTATTATGTATGCAGTTGGGGCATTTGCAATTCAATGGGTTTGTGCAGGCTTTTTGGCACATATCCCTTTATTAGACCAATATGCATTCACAATAAGAAATATACTATGCGGAGTATGGTTTATTGTGCTTGTTGTGATTTCTATTGGCATGGCTATTAGTAGTAAATAAATTATAATATTGGGCACACCTGTCTGACAATAATAATTTTAAACTTTCCATTTTCCATAAAAAAGTGATTATTTTATCCAAAACAATCACTTTTTTCTTTAAATATAGTGCTGGCTAGCCCGAGCAAAGGAATGAGTGACCATGTCACGAAAGGCAACGCACGACACGACGGAAACGTTGAGTTTTCAGCGGGAGTGCGAGCGGTTCCGTCTATCGCGAGGGCATACCGAAATATAACATTTATCACCTACATAAATAGCTATTTGACTCACTTGTTTATAAAAAAATAGGATTAGACATCCGTCTTAATCCTATTTTTTCTTTAAATTAAGTGCTGGCAACGTGCTATCTTCCCAGGGGGTGGTCCTCCAAGTATTTTCACCTCTTTAGGTCTTTACGACCGTGTTGCGGATTTTGCGTAGGCTGAAGTGAGCGTAAGCAAACGGAATGCCGAAGTAGCACGGAGCTAAGTGAACGAAACTTTTTGCGTTAGCAAAAATGAAGTGAACGACTGCGAAGTGTGGAGCGAAATCCAAGAACGGGATGACTCTGCCGAAGGAAAAGGTGACTAGCGACCTGTGAGCAGAGTGCGAAGCCTAAAAGACTTGAAAACAATAATTTTATTCAAGTCTTTTTGCGTAGACACGTTTAATGCGAACAGGTCAAGACAAATGTCACGTTTTCCTGAGAGGAAGGGTGGTTTGCGGATTTTTGCAAGAGTGAGCGCAAGCGAAACTCGTCCCTGTGAACAACCTGGCGAAGTGCTGTTTTTCGTAAGAAAAACATAAACGAAGTGCAAAGGTTGTGAACTGCAAATAATCCAAGACAACAAAAAAAGAAACCGATTGTCCAACCGATTTCTTTTTCTTTTAAAATAGATGTTGGCAGCGTGCTATCTTCCCAGGAGGTGGCCCTCCAAGTATTTTCGCCTCTGTAGGTCTTTACGACCGTGTTCGGGATGGGAACG
>CADBXV010000009.1 GCA_902798645.1 uncultured bacterium | reverse complement strand
AACCCCTTTAAGTTTTAATTTTTTGTCTTTTGTAATTTTAGTTTATTGAACACTGTAGGTCAGGTTTTACCTGACAATAACTGTTTTTTCATCAAAATACATTTTTTGATGCATTAATTATTTTTGTATTTCTTATTAAAACAAATTTTAATTACGTTAACTTTTAGATAAAATTTCTATTAATTTATCCAAACTTATTAATTTATAAGTGTTTTTTATCTCTTGCTTGTTTATTTTATCTATAAAGTCTTTGCTCTGAGAAGAAATACTTGGCGTTCCTATCAAAATAACACTATCTGAATCATAAAAATCTTTAAGTCCGTATAACGCTTTTATCTTGTCAATTTTAGGAGGATTATTCTTGTTATAACAAGTTATTATACTTCTTTTTCCGCCTTTATTTATAAGGTAATATCCATCCAAGTTCAATTCATCAAGTTTTTTAACCGCATAACCTTTTGAAGTTAAAAATTCCGTCACTTTTCTTTCAAATTCTTTTGGCTTCATATTCCGCCATTTTTTTGTTTCTTCTTCTCTCAATGATGAAGGTAAAGACCAATTCCCTACATAATCCGGAGCATCAAAAGATTTTATATTTTCTCCTTCTTTTAAATTCTTAATATCGATTTTGTGTTCTTTTGCCAGTTTTATTATGTCAACTAAGTCAAGAACTTCAAAATTTTCTCCGACTCCTTTTGCAAATTTTTCTGCGTTTTTAAATACACCGGAAAATGCCGCATAAATTACCTTATCTGCATTATAATAATGTTTGTTTCCCTGTAATGCAAGCAGTTCTTCTATTTCCGTTTCATGTGCAAGATTATGCATGCATTCTATTATTGTTGTTTTACCGTTTTTGGAAGCAATTATATCTATACCGTTATCTATAACATACCTTGTTGTTTTAGATTTATACCCCATCTTTGCTAATATTTCATTTATGGCAAGTTCAAATTCTCGTTTACTTAACAAAATCCATTCCATAATCTCTTTTTCTGAAATGTTTGAACCTTTATGATACTCAAGTATTGATTGAATTTTGCTATATTTAAGATTTAATTCTTCAAATTTCTCCTCTGAAATATTTAATTCTTTCATTATTGTCTGATAATCAGTTTTTTTATCTTTAAAATCACAAAATTCCTTAAGCGTTTCTGTGTTCATTTTTTTAACTCTTGTCCAAAGGTCATTTAATTCTTGTGAATGCTTAATTCTATGTCTGATAACATATTCCTTAATTCCAAGTGTTTCTGCCATACTATCCAATAAAGCTTCGTCTTTTTTTTCAAGACTTTGTTCCAATATTGCTTTAATTTTATCTTCAAGTTTTTTATTGTCTTCATCTTTTATGTTTAAAAGCTGCTTCCATAACTTACCAAGATTACTATTATGATATATTCTTTGATAAAATGTGGGATAATTTATTCCGATTTGCTTGGCAATTGCCTGTCCGTCTATAAATGTTTTTGTTTTTATAGCAGTTTCTAAAATGCTTTTTATATCCTGATAAATACTGTCAGGAACAAATTCTCTTTCAATTTGTTTCCAAAGTTCTTTAAGAATCGGTTTCTTTTTCATTTTATCTCTTATTGCCTGGGCTTTGATTCCAAGTTCTTCCGATAAATCATTCATATTCATTTTACGATTTTGAGAAATGGCATTTTCTAATACCTGTTTAATTGCATCAGTATCGTATGTACGTCTTTTGGGAACTTTTTCCCACAACGATTTAAGCTCTTTGTTTCTATATATTGTATCTTTTACTTTTGGTTCTGGAATTTCGATTTCATTAGCAATATCTTTAAATGTCACCCAAAAATCTTTATTTATTGCATCATTCAAAGCATTTTGTATCTTTACATATAATTCATTGTGTTGAGTATCATTCTTGATATTACCGCCATGGACAGCAAATTTATTCCACAAATCATTCAGTTTAGAGGTTTTGTGAATAGTCCGTGTGACAAGCGGTTCATTTACATTTAACTCTTTTGCGATAGCTCGAATAGTGATTTTTCTTTGTTCATTTAAAGTTTTTTGCATTAAATTTTCTATATTTTTAATCAGCTCTATTCTTTCTGCATCTGATAATATTTGTTTTGAACTTTGACTTTTATGTTTAGCTTGAGCCCAAAGAGATTTTAACTCTGAAGATTTTGCTATTCTTTGCTGACATTCGCTATAATGCATACCCAAGCTTTCAGCCAATTCAGTAATTGATGTTGAAATGCTTTCATCAATTGCTTTTTGGATAGCAGATTTTATCAGAAGATTTTTTTCTTCACTTTTCTTTAATTTTTCAGATGTTGAAATATGTCCCGCTTGTGTCCATAACTCTTGTAAAACTGGTGTTCTATAGATTCTATCTTTTGTATTTTCTTCACTCAAGCCAACCTTTGCAGCAACATCCTTTGCAAATACTTTTATTTTGTTTTTTATGCAATTTTCTAAAAACTCTTTAATTGCATTATCAAGCTTTTTGGAATCGTCTGTTTTTTGCGATGCAGGGACATGACTGATTTTCATATATAAAAAGTTTAATTCAGAATATCTTTTTATTCGCATTAAACAAGCACTGAGTGTCAAGCCGGCACGTTGAGCAATGTCGTTTGCACTAACTTGTTCATTAGAGTTTATAATATCTTCTAAAATTTTTTTTATTTTGTCATTATCATTTTTAAATTTGTCCAAAGTTAAAGAATATATTTTATTCCAAAGATTTCTTAATTCATCATTTTTATAAATCCTACTTGACAATTTTTTTACTGATAAATCTAAAGTCTTAGCAATCGTAATTTGACTCAAAATTCTTTTATTTTTAATAATTTCCAAAAGAAAATCTTTAATGCGGTTGTCTAAAGATACAAAATCGTTAACAAGTTCTGTCTCAGCAATTTTTGTAATACGGCTCGGGACTTTATTTGCATAAAATAAAACGCTATATCTTCTGTCTAAATAATCAACTCGCATATAATTTACAAAACCCGTAAAAAAAAATTTTTGCTAAGTTAAAATAAAAACTTTAACTTACTCTTAATTTTTGATAATATTATCTTAAAGGAAAATTCTTATGCCAGTACAAGATTTTTTTAATTACACACTACTTCATGAAGATAAAAACACCGGCGCCAGAGCAGGGATTTTGCATACACCACACGGTGATATCGAAACACCTATATTTATGCCTGTTGGAACTAATTCAACAGTAAAACTTCTAACAAATAATAATTTGTACGACACAGGCGCTCAGATTATTTTAGGAAATTCTTACCACTTGTATTTGAGAGCCGGACATAAGCTTATAGAAAAATTTGGAGGAATTCACGGCTGGATGAATTGGCAAAAACCGGTTTTGACGGATTCCGGAGGATTTCAGGTTTTTTCACTGGCACATCTTAGGAAAATTACGGAAGAAGGGGTTGAATTCAGAGATCCCAAAGACGGGAAAAAACATTTTATAAGTCCTGAGATTTCAATGGAAATACAGCAATCAATAGGCGCAGATATAATAATGGCATTTGATTGGTGCGCTCCTTTCGGCTGTGATTATGATACTGCAAAGCAAGCAATGGGAATAACTCACAGATGGCTTGAAAGATGTATAAAAGCAAAAACAAGGGAAGACCAAGCGCTGTTTCCGATTTGTCAAGGGGCTTTTTATGATGATTTAAGAAAAGA
Source organism: uncultured bacterium (assembly GCA_902798645.1). Lineage (GTDB taxonomy): Bacteria > Cyanobacteriota > Vampirovibrionia > Gastranaerophilales > Gastranaerophilaceae > CAG-196. The sequence goes on along the minus strand of CADBXV010000009.1, from coordinate 60,208 downwards.
GAGCGCAGCTTTTGTTTCAAATATTGATGCGGTCGGATACGCAATCGGCGGTTTAAGTGTCGGCGAAGACAAAGAAACAATGAATCATTTTGTAGAACTTACAGCACCTTTGTTACCTCACAATAAACCTCGCTATCTTATGGGCGTAGGGACACCGGAAGATTTGTTAGACGGAATAAAACGAGGCATAGATATGTTTGATTGCGTTCTTCCTACAAGAAATGCAAGACACGGTTCATTTTTCACTTCAAACGGAAAAGAACAGATTAAAAATGCAAGATTTCAGGAAGATCCGTTACCATTGGATAAAAACTGTGACTGCTACGCTTGTAAAAATCATTCCAGAGCTTATATAAGACATTTGTACAAATGCGGAGAAGGAACAGGACAAGCACTGATGTCTATACATAATATAAAATTCCTTTTGAATTTTGTAAAATCATGCCGACAAGCGATATTAGAAGACCGGTTTGAAGAATTCTACAATGAACAATATCCCAGAGTTATATCATAGATATTAAGTTGAAACAGGTGAAAGATTTTTGTAACGTGTAATCAGACAGCTTGTTGAAATCAGACAGCTTGTTGAAAATCCGTTATCAAAACTTATTTTAAGCCAAAAATTTATTGACGGAGATTGCATCAAAATTGACTCAAAAGATGATGAAATAGTGTTTGATAAGTAAATTATTAATCTGCTGTTAAATAAAAAAATAATCCTGTAATGAAGTTAAATTACGGGATTATTTTTAAATACCAATTTTGTTAAGTTTTTCATTTAGTATTTTTGTGAATATTTCTGCACCTTTTTCATTAAGATGATCCATGTCCAGCCACAAATCATCATTTTCAAATTCATCAGTTGAGTATAAATCGAGCAAATATCTATGTTTAGTATTAAAATCAATTTCTGATAATATGTTTTCGAATAAAATACCAGCAACCGGTAATTTATTTTTATAACAAGATTTTGCAGGAGATAGAATTAGAATAAAATTTTTATTATCTTCAAGGCATTCATCAGCCAGCTTTACAAGCCATTTATTTTGTGATTCTTTGCTCCATATTTTTAGATGATCTGCACATCTTTTATCTAATTCATTTTCGTTAAAACCGCTTTTGTTAGGTCTATAACCGTTATAATTATTGTTAACATTTTGGGAAAATTTTGATTCATAAAATGCGCATAATTTTTTAAGATTTTCATTTTCCTCAATGTAGTCAATATTTAAGATATATTTTAGAGGTAAAAAATTATATTTAAAATCGCTCATTTTAGTAATGTCTGAACCATTAGAAAACACATCATAAAAACAAATTATATTTTTGATTGTAGTTTGTTTAATAAAATTTTTATACAATTTATACATTAAATAATTATCAGAGCTGTTAATCCCAAAATTGAATGCTTCTGTTTTGAAGACAGCAGGGTTAAATGCCGATTCACAGTGAGAAGATCCTATGGCTATTGCATTATACTTATGTGCATTTTTCAAAAAATTTACTTTTTTTTCAATAACAGTTTTTGCAATAGCGCTTAACTCGTATTTATAACGATAGCTCTCTCGTAATCTGTGTCTTATTTTTTTTGAAGGAACAACATTTATTAAAAATTTTATTATTTTTTTAAGAAATATCGTTATAATATCAGATAGTGATTTTATGGCTGTGTTGTATCTAGGCATTTTGCTCCCTTTATTATATCATTTTATTTTTTTGAATAGATTTATACAGCTTTAATTTGTTTTTATATGAAAAGCATTTTTCTACAACAGGAATATTAGATAGAATTAAAAAAATTCCATTTGTAATATTTTTAAATTTTTTATTTTGTTTTTTTATATTTGTAATTTTAGATTCTATAAGTCCAGAATGTCCGATTGATTGTTGTTTTTGAGAAATTAATTTGATACCCCAAAAGTATTCTAATATTTCAAAATTACTTTGCCATCTCCCAAATTTTTCAATATATTCATTTGATAGAGCAACAATGTCCTCTCTTAGAGAATCTTCTTTTAAATATTTTTTGCACAAATCTCTTGCATCGTATGGTGAATCATACATTGGGATATCAACAATTCCTTTTGTATATTTTTTAAGTAAATCGGCTCTTGCTGAAATTAACATTCCGCTTGAAGCCATAATATCATAAATTCTCCAAGGAAACGCATATCCATTTGTTTGAGGATGAGAAATTGAAATACTTATCTTGGAAGAATTATATACATATTGATTGTGGCTCAATGAATATTTTGGTTCTTTAATGAAAGCAGACGAGAGAGCATAATTAGAATTTGATAAATTGTCCCAGCCCACACCATATAAATTCAAGCCTAAATCTAAAATAGAATTCAAAATAAAAGTACGACTATCAAAAAGGCAATATAAGTCAAATAAACTAAATTTTCCTTTGTAAAATGTTTTCAGATAATTTTTGTAATTATAATCGTTGTTGTTCCAAAAATATAGTAAAGATTCATAAATTCTTCTATCCGAATCATTTTTTATAAAGTTTTCAATATTAATATTATTGTTAAAATCAAAATTTGTGCCTATAAAAGAAATATTTTTATCTTTTTCTAATGGTTTAGATTGAATTGCAGTTGCCGGGTGTATACTGCAAATTCTGTTTTTCGAAAATCCAAGTTTTGAATACCTATCATCCCAACCTTCATAACTTGTTACCATAAAGTATCGTTCTTGATATTTTTTAATTAAATCTATATTGTTAAATAAATCAATAGAATCTGCATCAAATAAAACAATAGGGCAATTCGTTACTTTAATAAAATCTTCTTTTATTTGATTATTAAAAGCAAAAATTACATCTGGAGAAAATTGTTTGATTTTATTTAATGTTTTAGACTTATTATATTTAGTTATTAGATTTAATCGTAAAACATCATTCCCGAATCGATTTAATTCTTTAATCAAACCCTCATAATAACAAATTAAATTATTTGGGTTATTGTCTAAAATCGGTTGAATAAATGTTATTAATATTTTTGACATTGAAATTTACTTCCCTCTGACTTATTTTTACTTTAAACAAACGCTACAATTTTAAACATCATTTTTCTCCTACAATAGCATAAAAGTGTGTATTATTCCAACGATTAGCATCAGGAGGATAAATGTCAAATTTTTCAATATTTTTAAAACCGACTGTTTTTAAAATGTTAATCTCTTTATCTATATGGCGATACTGTGCGTAATAATCCGTTTTTTGCTCTTCTGAATACCCTGAAACATTGACATCATCTTTTATACCAAACTGATTTTTGATTATAATTTTGCCACTATTATTCAAAAAACTATAACTTTTTTCATAGACTTTAATGGCTTCATGTTCTTCTACATAGTGCATAAAACCAAATAGTGTAATTAAATCAAAACTATTTGTTGTTTCATAATCAAAAATATTTTGATTAATAATTTTTACATTATCTGCTTTTACAATAAATTTAGTAAATTCTTTATACGGTTCAATACACTCTATTTCACAAACTTTGTCATAAATTTTATTAATTATTAATCCTGTTCCGGTTGCAATATCTAATACTTTTGAATTTTTATCAGAGTATTTTAAAATAAAATTTGCATCTATATCGGTATAATCCGTATTATGAGCAAGCTTGACGCTATTTGGATTATCTTTTGCATTAAGCGACATTTCCTTGAAAAATTTCAATGCTTTATTATTATCCATTATTTGCATCATTTTTATTTTCTCCATATTCTTTAATAACAAGGTCTTTAAGCATTTCAAGTGAATCAATGTTACTGTTGTCAAAATATCCAACTCTAATGTCGGTGCATCCGGCAATTACAATTTGTGCTCCTTTTTTTGCAAGATGTTTTTTTACACTTGCAAAAATATTTGACGGATTTTCTTGTAAATTTATATTATCAAACCTGTGAATATTTTTAACATTACAAATGCCTTTTGTTACAAGTTTTTGATATTCTTCGTCCGGATATATAATTTTTGCTTCTTGAAAATGTTTTTTAAAATACCTTTCATAAACCAAACCTTTTAAACATCCATCAGATGCCATTAAACCAATATTTGTAGCTCCTGTTTCTTTTGCTTTTAATACACATTGTTCTACAAGGTTTATAAATTCAATCTTAGCTTTTTGGGAAATTTCATCAATAGCAAAATGAGCAGTATTACAACACATTGCAATTTTATCTGCTCCGCACATTTTTAACTTTTTCGCAATATCAACGTAATCAGGAATAAAACTTTCCCCTCTGCCCTCTAAAAACATACTCCTGGATGGCACTTTTGTTGCCTGCCATATAATCATTTCAGGATGATGGCAATCTCTAAATGCACCATTTCGGGTTAATTCAACTTCAATCAATTCCTGAAGTTTGTTTGTTGCAGCCACTCCGTTGCCACCAATAATTCCTATTGTTTTTGACATAATATTTCCTTTAATTCATTTTGTGTTAGCTGCTGTGCTGCAGGATGTTTTTCGCCTGTTATTTTACAATATCTGCATTGCTCTTTGAATTTATGATAATTTTTATAGAATAATTTTATACTCTTGCGTAACTTAAAATCTTTGTTATCAAAGAACGGTTTAGAGTATGCGAGTCTTATTTGCCTTACGTCGACCTCATCATAGCTTTCATGTTGTTCACAATTATAAAGCAATTTTATTGCGGGTATTTTTCCACAAGTTAAAATTTTGCCGTTATAATATGTTACACATCCTTTTTCATCACAAATATCATATGTTTTCTTTACTTTTTCATCGTTTTCTTCTCTTGTCTCGTTTACACCGCCTGTTGAAAACCAAGTGTTATTACCATACATAAATTTGTATGCGTAGAAGTTTATGTTATTTTCCTCAAGTTGTTTTATAATTTTATCTTGTAAATTTTTTGCACAATCGTAATCAGAAACCCGAACAGTTATATGGGGGTTCTTTTTTAATGCGTCTATAACATTCTGCTTTAACTGCAATGTCCCATTTGTTGCAATTTCAACTTTATCTATATTTTTCAGATTTCCTACGAAATCAATTATTTTATCCGCATTAGGATGCGTAAAAGGCTCGCCTCCTTGAATTTGAAGTGTTTGTATATGAACATTTTTACAAATAAACTCCAAATCTTTAAGAATTTCATCACTGTTACTTGATTCCTGTGCTATATAAGGAATTAAATTACAGCATAATTTACATTTCAATGTACATTTTGTACCGACCCAAAACACCAAAAAAGGAATTGTTGGTTTATTAAAAAGTTTTTTACCTCTTACAATGTCAATAATATTTTGTATAATTGCAATCTTCATATTAAAATCCTTTACTTTGTTAAATTAGATTGTTTTTTGCAAAATTAAACCAAGTGAAATTAATTCAACTGGTTCATTTTCATTTGATGTCATGTTTTTAAATTTCAATCTATGAAAAATGTCTTCGTTAACAACTTCAAACCCTGTTTTTTTAAAAAGTTCCAGAATATTCTTTTTTGAACGAGCTATCATTTTATAATCAAGAGACGGTCCAAAGAAATAGAAATTATTTTCTGTCTCATTGGTATTATCTTTATAAATAAGGTATCCGCCGGGTTTCAGGGCATTATATATATTTTTAATGGCAGTTTCTGCCTTACTATCTTCAAAAACATAGGTCAAAACACCCATTAATGCCATTTTATCATATTGCTTTTGGTAATCTATACTTTCACACATCCCTTGATAAAATTTTGCATTTAAAACATTGTTTTCTTTTGCATAATTATTTGCCCAATCTACCATTTTTTGCGACATTTCGTATCCATCAATTTCTCTGCAATATTTTGCCATCTCAAAAGTAAATTCACCGCTTGCACATCCAACATCGCAAATAGTATCATTAGCTTCAACTAAAGGAATAAACTTGTCTTTAAGAAAACTCATTTGTTTGTTAAATCTTTCTTCAAAACAATCTTTCAAAGACCAAGTATCTAATTTATTATAAAAAAGCGAAACATCTGCACTCTTATTGTAATTTACAATATCGTTAAAGATTTCATAATTAAACGCAAGAATTCCACCGTTTTCAAGTTTAAAAATATTTTCCTTACATTCTTCGGGGACTTTAAGATTAATTTTTTTCGGCATTATTGTTTTTTTGCATCTTAATATATCTATAATATCTTGAATAAGTTTAATTCTCACTTTACCACCCCTTAATAAAATCTAATGCTCTTTGATAATCGTCATAGGTATCAATATCGCAAGCTCTTATTTTTATACCTTTCATTGGAAGATATGGTTCAAGTTGATTAAATACATGCCCCGATGAATACTTTAATTTGTCTTTTTTTATGCAACAAGGTCCCGTCCATTCATAATCTCCTTGTTCTCTTGAGAAAGCGAGTACATCTCCAACTTGATTAGTTTTTACATAAACTGCATCATCAGACATTTTATCTGCATATGCTATCCACTCACCTTCCTGTTCTAATAATATTTTCATGTCATCTGGATGCACAAGCAAATCCCCATCATATTCAATTGCAAGCTCATTTCCATCTCTTGCCCCCAAATAATAACTGGCACCTGTTTTTGTTTCAAAATATCTATGGTTATATACAAAAATTGCGTCATCTCTATATTTTCTGACTTCTTCTATAACATCATTTGCTTGAAAACCGACAACAATTCTAACATCTTCAACATCTTCGAAAAGTTCTAATTGCCATCTAATTAAAGATTTGCCTTCAATATTTATTAATGCCTTTGTGGTTGCTAATCCCAATCTTGAGCCAATTCCTGCGCAGCTTATAATAACTGATTTAGTTGCCGACATAAAGCCTCCTCGTTAAATACTAAATAATCCGCTGTTGATAGTACCCCTTTTGCAGGCATGTGTGTTAAACCTGATGCAATGGCTATATCTGCAATTCTCATTGCTTCAACATCATTATTCCCATCACCGATAAATATTACTTTTTCACCTTCGGATTTATATCTTTCGACAAGATTTTCTTTTCTTAAAATTCTAGTCAATTTTATAACTTTATTATCTTTTATTAATCCATCTGAGCAATAACAACAGCAACCAATTTTAGAGGCAAGCTTATCCACCCAGCACTCTAAATTTCCAGTTGCAATAATACAATTTTCAGAATTTTGAGAAATAAATTTTGCTACTTTTTGATATAATTCAACTTTTTCTAATAGCTCAGATACTTCATCAATAGGAAGTTTACCTAAAATATAAACTCGTCTTATAAAAGATTCGACAAATGGTATATTTCCTTGAATAGTTTCCTTGGTGAGATTATCAATTTCTTCTTGAATCTTAAAGTGCTTCGAAATTAAAGGTAAAGTCTCTTGTTTAGTAACAGTTCCGTCTAAATCAAATATAAACTTAGTCAATTCCCAGCTCCTTTTTTATATCGTTATATATAAAATCAGTTGTATTAGGATAATTAATTTTTAAAATTGTTTCAAAAAAATTTTTCCTTTTTGTCTTCATCCAATCATTTTCTTTTATTATGATATTTTCTATAAAATCAATAATCTGCTGTTTATTATATGCTTTGTAATGCTGATTTATGCAAGCTTGATGAAACTCATTAGAATTCTTTGTAGTTGTTTCATCATCTTTTAAAAGATAGCAACAGGGGTGACCTGTAAATAAATACTCAGCGGAAAAAGAACCGCAATCATGAATTAAACCATCTGAATTAACAAATGTTTCAAGATAGTCTCCTTCCTCTTCATATTTCATATTAGGATTGGATTTGATTTCTTCTATATATTCCTCTATTTTTTCTTTGTCCCATATTCTATTGCCCTCTAAAGTTGTAAATAATAACGGGTGAGGTCTAAATATAAAATCCAACTCTGTATATTTTCTTGGTAACTCTAAGAAAAAATTAAAATACTCAAGAAAATTTGATAGAGATAAGCCTTCTTTGTTAATTGTATGGTGAGGCGCTATAATAACTTTCTTTCTTTTTCTTTCTTTATTTTTAATATTCGCAAGTTTATCCATTTTACAATATCCGGCCAATTTTGCGGAATCGGGAACAGTTAATTTATTATTTAATTTTTTATATTCAAAACTTTCGAGTGCGTAGATTTTAAATAAAGAATTAAAGCTGGGATTGTCATAAAGACTATAATGCCAATTTGAAATAACATATCCATAACTTGTGTAAAAACAAAGAATGCCTAATTTACTTGTTTGTTTTATTTTATAAAAACTTTCTGTCATTTCGTCATATGGATTAGCAAAAAAACATATATCTATTTTGCTAGAAAAATCTATAAAAATTTTTTTATTATAATCATAAGAATTATAGACTTGTTTATATTGAGAAGAGAGAGTTTTGTATGTCTTATTCATTTGATACAGCATATTTTCTTCCCCTCGAGCAGAATCTGGAATAACTAAAATAAAGGGGTCAAATAACTCATCTTGAAGCATTTTTTCAAAAATAGATTTCGCAGGGAAAATGCTATCAAATATAACTGAAAAACAAACTCTTATTTTTTCTCCTTGATTAATTTTTTTTACTAAATTTGTTTTAATCAAGGAATAGTTTTTATGAATATCTTGAACTTCTTTATTTTGTAATTTTTTTTTACATCTAATGACATCAATTAACTGTTGGATAAATTTTATATGCATCAATATTTTCCTATAACCTTTTGGTTTGGTAATACATCTTTTGTAACTATTACACCGGCAGCTATCATTGCATTTTCACCTATTGTTACACCAGGTAATATTGTTGTATTTGCGCCGATTGTTGCACCCTTTTTTATCGTAATTTTTTCCAATTTCCAATTAGGATTTTTTGACCTAGGATATCTGTCGTTACAAAAAGTTGCATTTTGACCGATAAAAACATTATCCTCTACTGTAATACCGTCCCATAGTTGAACACCGCACTTTACAGTGACATTGTTCCCAATTTTTACATCATTTTCTATAAAGCAATGAGAACAAATATTACAATTTTCACCAATAATTGCATCTTTTAATACAACACAATATTGCCATATATTTGTATCTTTCCCAATATTCTTACTCTGAACATCCGATAAAGCATGTATCATTATTCAACACTCCTGAACATAAAATTCATCATTGACTGCGTTCTATAGAATACAGTCAATAGTTCTTATTCAATATAGCCTAAAATTAAAATATATGCAACAAGATAATGACACACGAACTCAACAATATAATAAAGCTATCTTATTATCCGCATTAGGAAAGATTGTCCAAAAAGAAAGACATAAAATGAAAAAGAGCATAAATACATTTTCTTTTGAATATGACATTGGAAATGGACTTCTATCCAAGCTTGAAAAAGGAAATGTAGATACTAAAATTACTACTTTATGGAAGCTTGCAAATGCTTTCGGATATAAATGCTCTGACTTCATTGAATTGATAGAAAATGAACTTCCCTCTGATTTTAACTTTTATAATTTCTAACCTTCAAGCCCATCGCCTTTCAGGTTGCAATTCTATTCTCTTCCTGGAGGGAATAGCTGCTGACCTGTTACTCTGCGCCATAATTAGCAGCCATCATTGTTAACAAATGTAACAAAATAAATTTAGCATGGTGCAAATATTATAGAGTTATTCTATAATGTGTGTATACAAGGATATGTGATGTATATATAACATCCGTTTAGAGAGAGAAGTTTATTAGGGAAATCCACGTGCAACTATCACGTTTGCCTTAGAAAGGTTAGGGTATGGCAGTCGTTATTAAAACAAATATAGAATCAATGGTTGTCCAAAAGAATTTGAATTCAGCTACGAATTCTTTAAATAATGCTATCGAAAGAATGTCTACCGGATATAAAATTAACCACGCAAGTGATAATGCCGCAAATTATTCCATTTCAAACAGCTGGATAACAAAATTAGGCTCATTAGACATTGCAACTGAAAATGCATCTATGGGAAAAGATATGTTATCCACAACAGAAGAAAATTACAATTTGGTAACAGGTCATCTGCAGCGTGTAAGAGATTTGACAGAACAAGCATCAAACGGAACATACGGTTCCGCTTCACTAAAAGCTATTCAATCGGAAATCAAATCAAGACTGCAAGAAATTAGCCGTATTGCAGCAAATTCCGAATTTAATAATATAAAATTGATGTCAGGTGCTGCAATATTAGCAAATGGCGTTGATATTCAGGTTGGTTTAGATGCTTCAAATGATAGTGTCATAAATTTAGCCTCTACAATATTTGGTGATGCATCAACAAACGGTTTGTTTAAATCAGATTCTGCATTAATGGCTATTGTTACCGCTGCAAACGGAGGCACGGCAATATCTAATTTGAATACCGAAGACGGTTATACTGCTTTGTCAGCAGCTTTTTCAGGCTTAAAAAAATCCGGCAATAAATGGATTATACAAACTGAAACAGGAAAAAGGCCTAAAGATACTTTGGCAAGTTTAGATACTGCTATCAGCACTATATCATCAAGAGTTACAACATTAGGTGCCGCTCAAAACAGGGTTGATTCGGCAATATCATCATTGGGTGTTCAAACTCAAAACTTGACATCATCATTATCTACAATAAGAGATGCTGATGTAGCAAAAGAATCTTCTGCTTACATACAGTCGCAAATATTACAGCAGGCTTCCGCAACACTTCTTGCAACTGCTAATCAAGCGCCTAGTATAGCACTAAGTTTAATATAAAATAATTAAATTGTTGTTGATTGGGATATGTACTTATATATGAGATTGGAGAAATTCAATCTCTTTTTATTATTCAAATTTATTAGTCCTGTCAAAATAACTATAAGAACAGAGTTAACTATACCGTGTGGAAAAATATTTTATAATATTTGATTTTAGTCTGTTTTTTTGATAATGTAGTTCTGTAAATAAGAAAAGAGGAGTATTTTCTATGGATTTAATGAAAGGTAAAAAAGGTATAATTTTTGGTGTATCTAACACTCACGGCATTGCTTACGGTATTGCAAAACAGTTGCACGATGCAGGTGCAGAGATTGCATTTTCTTATGCAGGCGAAGCGATGGAAAAACGTGTAAGACCGATTGCAGAATCAATGAATGCTAAAGTTATCGTTAGTTGTGATGTTACTAAAGATGAAGAAGTTAAGGCAGTGTTTGAAGAAGTTGAAAAAGTATACGGAAAAATTGACTTTGTTATTCACGCAGTAGCATTTGCACCAAAAGAAGCTTTAATGGGCAGGTTTATTGACACTACAAAAGATGCTTGGGATACTGCATTAGGCGTTAGCGCTTATTCTTTGGTTACAGTATCTAAATATGCAGAACCTATTATGAATGAAGGCGGAGCAATCCTTGCTCTTACATATCTTGGCTCAATTCTTTCTGTTCCAAGCTATAACGTAATGGGTGTTGCTAAGGCTGCATTAGAATCAGCAATGAGATTCTTAGCGGTAGATTTAGGTCCTAAAGGCATAAGAGTTAACTGCTTATCTTCCGGTCCTGTTAAAACACTTGCTTCAATGGGAATTTCAGGATTTTCTAAAATGCTTAAAGCAGCAGTTATGCGTTCACCAATGAAAAGAAATGTAGCTCTTGAAGATGTTGGTAAAGCTGGTATGTACTTAGTTTCCGATCTTTCAAGCGGTACTACAGGCGAAGTTATTTACTGCGATTGCGGTTGTCACTCAGCTTATGGTTCAGCTGAAGAAATGGATACTTTAGCTAACGCAGAATAGTTTTTATAAAAAAATGCCTGCTTTAAACTTTTTAAAGCAGGCATTTTTATGTATAGAATTATAGACTAAAAAGTTATTGTTGAGTTAAAACCCCAACATATAGACCAATTAGGAATTACCACATATAATCCAATTTAGGATTTGCGGTACTTTCTTTTAATCTTTCATAAGTATTTTTGCACCATTTGTTTATTTTTGAAGAGGAAATGAAACTTCTATTGTCTGATAATCAGCTTCTTGATACTGAGGTTTTAAGCGCATGTGATATCTTTTAGCACCGTTTTCTTCTGTTGTCCATTTCTTTACCAAGGAATTCTCATCATAAGTAACTCCTCCAAATTTTGCTAAACTTACCGGTCTTGTAATTGGTTCTGCCATAATTTTTCTCCTTTACTTTATCTCGTATTATATGTTAGAAAGCTTTCTTACTTATATAAAGTTTTTTTTAATAAATTGCTAAAAATTAAGTCATTAAACAATAAGAAAATATAAAATACTGTCATAATATGCCATTACGAGTTTACAAAACTTAATATATCATGATACTAGATGTCTATTTTTTTATAAAATCAGACATTAATAAGGAAATGATATGGGTATAAAAAACTTATTAGGTGAAAAAATTAAGCGATTAAGAAAAATGCGTGGTTATACGCAGGAGCAATTTGCGGAGTTAATAGAGATTACACCCAGAAATTTATGCAGAATAGAGGCAGGAAGTAGTTTTGTGACATCTGAAACTCTGGATAAAATTCTTAATGCTTTAAATGTACCCGCTGATATTTTATTTTCTTACGAGCATCTTAAAGACGAAAAAGAGATTTTAGCTGACATTTATACTTATATAGACAAAATAAAAAGCCACCCGAAACAACTTGAAAAAACACATCGTTTGTTAAGGCTTATTGCAGAGGATGAATTCTAATTTGTAAAATATTTTGAATAATTCTTATTATTACAGTTCAGAATCTTCAACTCTTCATCTTGTATAGCAAAAAAGCGGACAGACATTAGCCTGTCCGCTTTTATTTTATATTTTTCAGGATTAAATACTAAATTTACCCCTAATATTTACCCCTAATATTTATTTCCGTTACAGCCAAAGGCGATTGTTACGTGTTCACGAGGATTGATAGAAGATATTTTTTGACCTTTTGCATCAACTAAATAACCTATTTCATCACCTGTTGCTTGAACAAGACCGATTGTACCGGATACGGCTGTACGAGCAAAGTCAATAGGTGTTTTAACAGTCTCTACAACCATATCACCTACACTTCTTGCAGCACCGCCAAATTGACCTTGGAATGTTTCACCAAGCGCAATACCTGTACCTGATGCAATGTTTTCTAAGCCGTTACCTAAGCTTGAAATCATACCGCCTGTTGTACGACCTACGATACCAAGCATTTGACCTGACCAAGTAAGTGGTGCGGTAACAATTCTTGATATGATATTTGGTGTATTAGATTTGCTTATATCAGCATTTAGGATTTGTTGAGGTAATGCTGCTCTATGACCGCAATTTTCAATTTCTTGGAATGCAAGTTTAAGAGCGCCTTTTTGACAGCCTGAAGGTCTTACAACCTCTACTACCTTTCCGTAAACATTAGAGCCAACCGGATATAATTGTCCGTTAATAGTTACGTCTTCCATTGTCTTAGCTGCAAATCTTTGACCTACGTGTGAAGACTTAGCATTAATTTGGTCTTTAAATTTAAGTTTTAATGTAGGGATTTGAACAAGTTGTTCTTCTTCTATGAAAGCTTTTTTGTCAACCGGACAAGTCGGGCAGTCATTATTTGCAGTAACCGGATTTTTATCCAGCCCTGCGGCTACACGCACATTTTGCAACATAGCAGCAATATCTGCTCTTGTAGCTTCTGCAAACGGATTTATTCTGTTAGGATTTGGTGAATTATTCAACGCACCATTATCCAAAGCTTTTGCAATAGGAATTATAGCCCAATCAGGAACTTGACTTCCGTCTGTATAACGGGATAAAATTTCTTGAGCCTTACATTTATCTAAGTCTGCGCATGGAACTGCTTTTGACATAGCACACAGAGCTTCTACACGAGTTACATTATTATTAGGCATAAATTTTCCGTTCGGATAACCTTTTAACAAATCGTTATGAACAGCAACTGTAATTGCAGAACTTGCCCAATGGTTTGTTGGAACATCTGTAAATAATTTTTCATTTTGTCCTAAGTAAATATCTTTATTAAAACCTTTAACCAACATTGTTGCAAACTCGGCTCTTGAGATATTTCTGTACGGTTTATACAATCTGTCAGGATAACCGACTACAACGTCATTCATAGCCAATTTGTCAATTTCACATGCTGCCCAGTGACTTGAAGGTACATCAGGGAACATTTGTGACATACCTGCCGCAGCACCTGTCATACCTGAAAGATTTGCAAACGGTCTTAAATCAAAAGGGGCTAAAGTTTTTTTAACTGCTTGAATAGAATTTGCTGTGTGCATTTGTATTGGGCAGCCTGCGCCATCCATTTTTGATTCATCTCTAACGATTGGCGCACCGGTATGGCTTTGCAAATCATTCAAGCAAGGAATGTTAGAAGCGGCGCCGGTAATAGAACCGTCAGATGCAACAGTTGTACCCATAGTCATGGCATTAAGACCATTATTTCTTGTAATTGTTGCTCCGTCCAAACCATAACCTTGAGCAGAATAAATTGAATCTCTTGATGTACCTACAAAGTTATTGGTACCATAGATTGCATTCGGATATGAGTAAACTTGACGCATATCTTCTCTTTGAACTTTACCTGTTGAAGGACAAAGCGCACAAGAAGGTGTAGGATCCGGTTCGCACGCAGGTGCTTCATTACAACCGCAAGTAGGTTCAGGAACATTGTCACAAGGACAAGCATTACCTGTTACAACAGGTAAATCATCGCAAGCACAAGGCGTTTGTGTAACTATCGGCTTTTGCTCGCACGGGCATGCTGCATTTGCGGTATTAAAAGAGCACGTTGCTATACCAACGGCAATCGCAGCTGCCACAGTAAGTTTTCTAATTGTCATTTTTGACCTCCTTTTACTTAAGTAAACTTAAGGATTTATATTTGTGGGTTTTCACCCGATTTACATTTTTCTGTCTTTTAAATTATGCATTTTTAAAAAGTCTAAAACATTACCGAAAAAGGCAGTCCTATAGGGTAGTTGCTAAGTCATGTAAATAAATGATTTTTTAAGGATTACATACATCAAATGAATGATTTTTAAAAAATTTAAATATTAATTTTTGTAAAGATATAATATAATGATATTAGTAAAATTGACTTTTAGTAATATCCCATTAAAAGAAGTCATGAGAGGCAAAAGCCGTAAGGCTTAACCCAAACTCAAGCTTGTAAAGTTCGCAAAGTTCACCTGCAAGCTCTACCCTCTCCCTATATCAGGGGGACGGGCAAAAGTATAAACGTGTAATAAATGAAAAGGTTACGGTAAATAACTCACTCATTCACTTAATCACCTGCTCACTTATTCACATACAAAAAAGGAGAATACCGCAATGGGTATGGCAGCATCTCAGGCAAGATATTTAGCACTTGTCGCTCGAAAATCAAATTGTGAATATGAAGGACAACAGATTAACCAATCAAGGTTGATATTATCTAACCAATCTGCTGAATTATTTAATCAAATGATGGGTTTAGAAGTGCCTTCTCCTCCAAGTAAGAGTGACTACACATATAAACAATATTCTTATACAGATGGTTTAAATACATATACAATCGACAAGTGGAATCAACTTGCAGAAAACGTCGGAGACGGATACAACTATGTTGTTACTTACCACTATAATTCTAACCAGTACAAAGGATACACGAAAAACAAATTAGATCCGCAAGTACAATATTCAATTAGCATGCCAACCGGAGCTATGGATCCTAATGACCAAATAAAAGAAATTCAAGCTGCGTTAGTTGCATTGAATGAAGCAAAAGCTGCTGCAGAATTAGCCAGAGATGCATATACTACAGCAAAAATTCAAGCCGGAAAAATATCTCAATACATAGATAAAACAACAATAAACAAAATTTCATCCTGTGAATATTCCGAAGCTGATTTAAAATATACAATTACTGCAAATGGCCAAACGTATGAATACGTTCAATTGGACAATGCAACAATTGCCAGTGGCTGCGGTACTATAGAAGAATTGAAAAAACGAATTGATAAACTGGTTGAATATGGTGCATTGACAGAAAGCCAAGTTGGTGATGATTACTCAAATATCTATTATAATGCTGCAACCGATTCAATTGCTCTTAAAGAAGAAATTGATGCAATAAAACCAAGCGGTTCAGATTCCGCAAGAACATTACCTATATATCACAATACTGATACTTTTGTGCCGGAAGGAGCAAGTTATACAAGTATAAAATCTCAGATGGATAATGTTGATGCATTATTACAGACATATACAGATGCTCAAGATGTTGTAGAAGAAAAACAAGCGGAATATGAAAAATGTAATGTTCCTAAATATATCGGCAATTTGGGTTTAACTCCATTGGCTACGCTTGATAAAAACCAAGCCGCTGCTATAACACAAATCATAAAGGACATGAAAGACAGTGAGATTAAAACATATTTAACAAACTGTTTTAATACCCTTGACGGAACATATGATGCTACAACATACACCGGAGGTTTATATACATTCGACCAAGCATCTACAACTTATTACACTACCTATTACGATTTGTATAATTCAGCAATAAGCGGAACAGGAATTAATAAAATTGATGACCAACAAAAGTTGCCATACTATGGAGCTCAAGATATGGAACAGCCGGTTACAAAAACTTCAAGAGCTTTAATTGAAGTTGATAAGTCAGGAAGATTTACTTCAATAAGATTTGAAGATGATTCTATTGTTTACACCTTAGAAACTGAAACTGCAACTGACGAAGTAGCATACGATGATGCTATGAATCAATATAATTATGAAAAATCTTTGTATGATAAAAAAGTTTCAGATATTAATGCAAAAACTTCTATCATACAAAGACAAGACCAAAACCTTGAACTTAGACTTAAACAACTGGATACAGAACAAAATGCATTAAGTACAGAAATTGATGCTGTAGCCAAAGTTGTTAAGGATAACGTAGAGAAATCATTCAAGACATTCGGTAGTTAGTAATTAACCTTATCGCCCCATATCTGAGAGTAAGGGGTGAAAAAACAAGAAATCACTCTCGAAATAAAAAGTACAAATACACAAGCGGGTTGATACCTCACCCCGTCCCTCTCCTCAAGGAGAGGGGGAAGGTTTATTATGTCTTACAAAAACGATGGATACTTAGTAATAGCAAACAGATACGGTTCCGCATCGTCAGATGCAAAAGTTATGCTGTATGAAACATACGACAGACTAAGAGATTTGACAGTTGCAGGCTCGGGCAGTTCCGGAACAGGATTTGAAGCTGCCGGCGGATTTTTGTATCAACTTGCGAGTTTATTTGCACCATCTGCCTTTATGACTACATTAGGCGGAACAACTGCAATGAATATACCTGGAACATCATACTGGAACAAATACACAGGCGGTGCCGGTACCGGAACAGGAACATATTCATCGTTCGGTGTTAACACATTAGGGAATTATTCCGGATTCCCCAGCGGTTATGCAGCAAATTACGGATACCGTTCAAGCGGATTCACAACCGGCGGAGCATCAGGCATTGGTGATTTAATAACAGGATTTGGTTCTTCAAACGGACAAGCTACAGGCTTTGCTTCAGGAATCGGAAGCATTGCGGATATTGCAAGTACTGCTGCTTATGGTGTAGGAACGGCTAACGGATACGGAATCGGCGCAAGCAATATATTAATGCCGCTTGCCGGAATTGTATCAGGCTGGGGCGGTATTATGACAGCAGCAGCACCCTATCTGGGAGAATTTGGATTACCTGCGGTTGTAATGGGTAACTTAATGCAAGGCACAACTTCCGCTGCTCTTTCTGCTTATCAAAGCGTTTCAAGCAATATTGTAGCAAATGCGGATACGATACTTTCTCAAAAAGTTGCAAATATTGAGACAGTTTGCAAAATGCTTGATACACAAAGCGATGTTGTCAGAAAAATGCTTAAAGAAGACATTGAGTCTAAGAGCAAAGATATTCAAGATTTAGGTAGTTAGTAAAAGTTGAAAATGGGAAGCTGGAAATTAATAACTTTTCGCTATATACTTTCCACTTATCACCGAAAAATGCAGAAGAGAACTTTTATAAGAACAATGCTGGATATATTTTTTAATAACGCTCTGGTAAAAACCATAGTGTCTGTTGTAAATTTTTGTAACGAACAGCGCTACTATAACAATCATGAGCTAAAGTTTTTAAAAAATATGCCGATAAATAAAATAGAGCAAAAACAAACTTTAAACAGATATGTCTTTCAAGGCACCAGGACAGTAAGGCACTAAGAAAACAAAATAGAATCGGACTATTAAGAAACAGGCATTAAGTATGTTAATAAAAATACAAAACCATTTATCAAATTTTAACAAAGGCATTACTAAAACTTTCGTAGTACCTTACAGCCACAGCGCCCTAGTGTCTTTAAACAAGATGTTAAGTTTTGTAACAAATATACCCCAAAACAGGCAATTATCGTTCCTAACATGTTTTATAATACATGTAGGCTTAGAATGCATAGGAGAAAAAACTTATGCGTGAAGAACTACAAGATAATATTAAAAGGTTAGTGAATTT
Source organism: uncultured bacterium (assembly GCA_902798645.1). Taxonomy (GTDB): domain Bacteria; phylum Cyanobacteriota; class Vampirovibrionia; order Gastranaerophilales; family Gastranaerophilaceae; genus CAG-196. Next base: position 41,736 of record CADBXV010000009.1, on the reverse strand, counting down.
CTTGAATTTTGCACGTTCGTTTTTCAAACGTAAAAATCCACTTAAGGAACTTGCCATTAGTCTTATCACAAGCCTAAAGGAAATGATGACAATTCGCCAAAAGCTAAAGATGGCAAAGTACAGGGTTAGTTATCACCAACATCAATTACACAAGATGGAAAGCTTAATAGCAGAATCAAACGAACACACATTCCTGAAGGCAAAAAACTTAAACGAACTAAGATAAAGGAAACCTATTATGGGATTAATTGCCTCTAGTTTCAGAATGATGTATCTTACAGCGTACCAAATCTCGTTGGAATCGAAGATTCAATGGATTGCATCCGCAAAGATGGAACTCGTAGCTTCTTCTGATGAGATTATGGCTCTCGGTAACGATTTGGATCCTGAAAATCCTGCCGTTAAACAAATGGAAGCCCGAAGGGACAAATTAACGGTACTGGAAAAGAAATTGGATTTACAAATGCAAGAATACCAGAGCAGACTAAAAATGGTTGAAGCTGAACTTGAATCAACTCGCGGTGCTGTTGACAAAGCTATTGAAAGATCATTCAGATTTCAATTATAGTTAAATAGTTAAAAATTATAATAACCTCCTGTGCGCAAGGGTTTGCATACCTTTGCGCACGGCATTGTTTAGATAGACTTCTTTTTTAATATAATCCTTATCCCTAAAATCGTTAATATTTTTATTTTAGTTTTTCCTTCATATCGATTTTTTATCGAAAATATTTTATCCTTTATCGGCTCTGCCGGAATCTTTGATTTTTCATAATCATCAAGCAATTCTTGATAAATTGCAGTTATTTTTGCATATTCCCACCATCTATCTTTATATTTATTACCGCAACCTTTAAATGCGGGTTTTAAACCTGTAAGATGAGCTATTACCGCATTTTCTTTAGCATTTAAATATTCCTGCTCTTCTTCTCCCCAAAACTCATAATATCCGCCTCTCCACCAAGTATCCATAAAATTAAACTTAGGGTGAAGTACAATTTTCTTTTCATCCGCAATTTTGTTGATTGAATCCTGATCGCAAAAATCAATTATTTTAGCATTATTATTTGCAAAATCTACAATTTTGTCAAAGAATTTTTCTTGTCTGCAATAGTCCGCATTTAATAGCAGCATTCCTGAATTTACGTACACACCTGAAGTCATATTCAGTCTCTTACAATATTTTTCTACACCCCATACATCTTTTACACCGCCAAGATATTTACCGTCAAGATTTGTATTAAAAAGCTCCGACAAATCCCCCAGTATAAGAGTATCGCAGTCTAAATAAAGAATTTTATCCAAATCAGGACACATATCCGGAAGCTTTATTCTAAACCATGCCTGCACTGTTACCCAATGTGAGAGAGGCAAGGAAGCAAATATGTTTTCATCTGTTTGTAACAATCTTAGTTGACAGTTTTGAACTGTTTTTAATTTTCTTATACTCTCATCACTTAATTTTGAATATATAATTATAAATTCCAATTCATGCTCTTTATTGTTTTCTACAGCACTAACCATAGAAACTATTGTTTGGTTTATATATTTGTCATCCGGTGCGTATGCGATGTTAAATTTCATTTATCCCCCAAATTCATTTATCACGTGTTCATAAAAAGTTCCTGTTATATCAATTTCTTTTTTCTTTGTTATAACTGATTGTTTGTGAGTCAGTTTGTGTATTCCGCTAATTTTCTTTACTTCATTCCATCTTTCTTCTGTATATTTGTTCAATAGTTCAAATTGAAACTGCTGAACTGGTAAAAAATTAAAAAACGGTATTTTGTTAAAAAGTTCTTTGTTTTCATTTGTTGCTTGCGTTACCATCGTAAATGCGTGCAAGAAAGTAAAATAGTTAACCAAAAAATTATTTTCTTTCCAATATTGAATAAGAGTCGACAAAGTTTCTTTAAGAATTTTATTATCTTTTTTTGCGGATATAAAATAGCTTGCCATATTTAGCCCGTCAAGATCAATTTTCAAATCATTTTGAAACACAAATAAATCAGCATTAGTAATATAATCAGGCAATTCTTCGGTTAAAAGAACTGTCGCATCTATCCAAATTCCGCCATTTTGAATTAAAAGACAAGTTCTCAAAATATCAGAAAAGAACGCTGTTTTTATTTTGCCTTTTTCTTTTAAATCCCAAAACATTTGCGGAATATTGACATACTCTTTCACATTTTCAGGTGTTAAAAAAATTCTTTTACATTTACCTTTGTATTTTTCAACGCTGTTAAGACAAGCTTGAACAAGCGGTGGAATTGAACCGTCTTTAGATTCCCAATACTGCCAAATAAGTATATCATTTCCGTCATCCTGTTTGAGAGGTAGTAGAGGAGAGGGGTTAATTTTGCTTTTACAAGCTCCACGAACATACTTTCTCAAATAAAACTTAGCCCAGTTTCCTTTTAGAATTCTTCTGATTTTTCTGTCAAATACAAATACTTCTAAAAATATTTTTATTAAACTATTTACCGTTTGCCAAAACAAAGATTTTATGAACATTCTTTTTTTAAAACCTCCAATATTTCCGGATATTCTTTAAGAATAATATCATAAGCTTCTCCTAAACCCATTCCGATACCTTTTTTATTAACTTTACAAAGACCAAATTGCTGAGAATCTTCAACATAGTTTATTGATTCAGAGTATCCTTTTACAAGTCTTGTTTTAGTACCTGCCAAAACTGCCATTGCCCAAAGCCATATATCATCGTGAGTAGGAATAGTTTTAGATATTTTATCTTCATCAAAGACATCTTTATATAATGAATTCGGCGGATAAAGAACTGCTCCGTATCCCGTCAAACGCAAACGAAAACTTGCTTCTCCTCTATGTTTGTCAGAATATAACTCTCTTGTTTTTGCCCAAGAGATGATACTATTATCCTTGTTCCCTGCGTTAGAATCAAGGGCAATCGTAAGCCAGTCACAACGATTTGCTTGAATATCATTCGGATATTTAAGATATGATCTATAAAGCGTTTCTACTGTATCAGGAGCATAATAAATATCGTCATCCGTTGTAATTATTACGGAATCCGGATATTTTTTTAAAGCCGGAATTATTTTTTTATATGAACGTATGTCTTTATACCAATCTATTGTCAGACCATATTCTTTTAAATCCAAAAGTTCTTTTGGTAAATCATCTTCTTTATTTGGAAACTGCTCCTGTGCCAGCCACAAAATAACTTTATCAGGCTTCATGGTTTGAATTAATAAAGTTTTTATTGTTTTCACAACAACATTAATACGTTCCGGAAAGCTTGTTAAAGAAACAATAATAGGAATATCTCTTAACTCAGAATTTATACCTATTTCTTTTAAAGTTATGTTCTTATATTGTTCGTTTTTATCCCAAAATTTTTCTGTTTTTATCCTTATTAACAAACCTAAAAAATTAATAACAAGATGTCCGTCAAAATATTGTATCAGTTTCATCTAAGCCTCAATAAGTTCTTTATATGCACTAAAAATACTACTTGCATTATTATTTCCGTTAGATAGTATTTTTGCAGGATATAATTCTGTATCGGAACCCCATTTTTCCATTTCACCAACATAAAATATACCGACTACAGGGACTTGCAAAGCATTAGCAAAATGCATGGTGCCGGTATCAACAGATATGCAGCCACCGCATATTTGTAAAGCATGTGCAAGTTCCACAAAAGAAGTACATCCCACGATATCCACAAAATCAAAACAACCCATTTTTCTTAAATCGATAACATATTGACTCGCTACAGCACCTGCACCTGTCATAACCGGTGTGTACCCGTTTTGATTTAACAGTTCAATGAGTTCTGCACAATCTTGTACTTTCATATCTTTGCTTTTAAAATTACTTGTTACAGATAATGCAACCGGTTTATTTAATTGTTCTAATTGTCTTAATATTGGTGTATCGACTTTGGGAGGCTGGTATTTTATTGCAAACTTCTTATGTTCATTTGTGAGAGACTCAATCATACCGCCCCATTTGTCATTCATATGGGTGTATTCTTTTAATTTATATTTTTCTTTTGTATTCCACAACTTAAATTTATGATGCGATATTATATGCTTTGCGCCAATCAACCTTGATATTAATAAATTCCTTTCGTTTGAATACGTAACAAAGGAAGCGAAAGGTTTTTTATATGGAAAATTTTTAATGAAACTAAGAAATTTACCAAAAGAATTTATACTTTCTTTATCCATAGTCACAACATCATCAACACCGCTTTGGTATCTTGCAACATCGCCCATTTGTTTTTTACACACAAAAACAACTTTTGAATCCTGATAATAATACTTTATATTTTGCACAAGCGTATTTGTTACAAGTACATCTCCAATATTAGTTGTATTAAAAATAACAAAAATTTTTTCTTCCATACCCAAATTATTATACAAAAGACACAGTAAAATTTCTATGCTATAATATACGACATAGATTATAAAAAGGAGAATTTATGAACACAGCAACTATCATTGGCAGAGCAGGTCAAGATGCGGAAATAAAATATTTTGAATCCGGAAAAGTTAAAACAACTTTTTCACTAGCAGTAGGAAGATGGGATTCCAAAACAAAAGAAGAAGTTACTGATTGGTTTAATATTGAAGTTTGGGATAAACAAGCTGAATTCGCCGGTGAATATGTAAAAAAAGGCAGACAAGTTGTTGCTGACGGCAGAATCTCAATCAGTAAATGGACCGATCAAACAGGCGAAGAAAGAGAAAGATTTTTAATTATTGCAAACCAAATCAGACTGTTAGGCTCTAAAAGGGATGCAGAACAAGTATAAAGGAGGAATTAAGTGAACAGGTGTACCTGTGAGCTAGTGAACAAGTGATTTTAATATCTTAAAAGTCGTAGTGTAGTTTTTGAGTTGCAAAAACCGGCAAAATAGCTTTATTTTAATAATCACTTTATCACATAGTCACTTAACCACTTCTTCACTTCCATCATGATTTTTACGGATTTAGTAGGAATAATTGCGGATGATTTAACCGGAGCAAATGATACAGCTCTGCAGTTTCATAACCAGGGTGCAAAAACTAAAATTTTGCTTGACACATTGTATTCCCCAAATAACAAAGATGTAACCGAAGTTTGGGCAATCTCAAGCGAATCAAGAAATTGCAGTATAGAAGAAGCAATTAGACGGGTAGAAAACGCAGTAAAAACTTTTGCTGACAATTTTTCTTTTGAATATTATTACAAAAAAATTGACTCAACGGTAAGAGGGCATATAGCGCTGGAAACATTAACAATGCTCAACATATTGGAATATGATGCGGCAATAATCATTCCGGCATTTCCTCAAGAAGGCAGAATTACAGTTGGCGGATATCATTTGTTGAAAGGCGTTCCTATCGGAAGAACAGAAATTGCCATGGACCCGCACTCTCCGATTGTGGAATCTCATATTCCGACATTGTTAAAATCTCAACTGAGTGATGAACAACAAGAATTGGTTGGCACACTTGATTTAAAAACTGTTATGAACGGAGCAGGCCCTATACTTAGAAAAATTAACGAACTTATAAAAGAAGGTAAAAAATTAATTGTTGCTGATGCCGTTTCTATTACCGATATTGAACAAATTGCTTTGGCTGTAAAAAAGAGTGATAAAAAACTTTTACCTACAGGTACAGCAGCAGGAGCTCAAGTTTTTGGTAAGTATTGGCTTGCTGATATAAATACGGAAAGAGAGAATTTAAAACTTCCGCATTATCCGAAATTTATTGTTTCAGGAACGGCAACCCAAATTACCGCAGAACAAATACAAAAACTTGAACAATCTGATGATTATGACAATGTGAACTTTATTCCGTTGGAAATGAGAGATATATTATGCGGTGTTGATGAAGAATTGGTATCAAGAATAGTTACAAACCTCAAAAGCGGAGTAACTGTTTGTGTACATACATCACACTTAATCACAGATTTTGACGGATTTTCAGACGATTCAGATTTAGCGGATTTAACAAAAGAAAAATTTGCATCAATGATTACTGATTATCTTGCAGAACTAACTAAACTTGTACTTGCAGAAATTGAAGTAATTTTAATAACTTTAGGCGGTGAAACATCTTATAAATGCTGTTCAAAGATTAATTCAAAAATGCTGAGGCTTGTTGATGAAGTTGCTCCGGCAATCTCAATTTGCTCTGATTCAAACGGACAATGGATAGTTACAAAATCAGGAAATTTAGGTAAAAGTAAGACATTGATAGACATATTGGACTACTTTTCCTTCCACGAAGGATAATGTCTTTATGTTTTTGTAGTTTTTGTCAGGTAAATGTAAGTGGCTCTTACTTATATTTATTTTTCTTTTTCCATCCTAAGAACTTTTTTGTTAAATTCTATTTCAACTTCATCTTTTTTTGGATTTACTTCAAGCATTTCCAGCATAGTTTTTGTAAATAACATCGCCCAACTATTACCTATCTTAATAAATTTTTTTTCATTAATTTTTCCCTGTTATAACAATAACTTTACAATATATAAACAATGTTGCATATTTAATATTGTTAAAATTATGTTTAAACAATATTAAGGAAAATTTATGATTTATAATAAAAACTTTTTAGAAAATTGTAAAAAACTCGGAAATCACATACAAGAGCTAAGAGAAAAACAAAATATCTCTATACAAGAATTTGCTATAAAAACAAATATAAGCACAAACTATTTACAAAAAATTGAGCAAGAAAAAGCGTATAGAGTTTTAATCGACAGGCATCTTATGAAAATAGTAAAAGAATTAAATGTTACAATGTCTGAGTTATTCAGATTTTAATTAATCTGATATAATATACTAATATAAGGAAGTTTTTATGACAAATTACTCAAACAAAATTGCAATAACTACAGGTGACCCAAACGGCATTGGAGCTGAAATTACCATTAAGGCATTAAATATGCTCAACGTCCCACCCAGAGATATTGTTATCGTATCTAATTCAAAAGTCCTAAATACCTACGGGCAACTTCAAAACAATTATGAAATAATTGAAGTTGATTATTCTGCAAAAATTCATCCGGGAGAGATATCAGCTGAAGCCGGAGATTTTTCATTCCGATTGCTTCAAAAAGCATGCGAAATAAAACCAAAGTTTATTGTCACAGCTCCTACTTCAAAAGAAGCAATGAATCTTGGGGGACACAAATTTAGCGGACAAACAGAGGTGCTGGAAAAATTTTTGGCACACGGAGGACAAAAAGCGGAAATGTTGTTTGTTTCTAAAGACTTTAGAATACTTCTTTTAACAAGACACGTTCCACTAAAAGATGTCAGCAAAAAACTCTCTAAAGGACTTATTATTGAAAAAACAGAACGACTTAGGAGCTATTTTCAAAATCGTTTATTTATCAACAGACCTTCTTTTGCTCTTTGCGCTCTAAATCCGCATGCCGGAGAAAACGGACTTATCGGAAGTGAAGAAGAAAAAATTATGCTTCCCGCAATTGAAGCTGTTAGAAATCGAGGAATAAATATTACAAATCCTCTGCCTGCTGATACACTGTTTATAAAAGGTGTACAAAATTACCTAAACGGAGAGAAATCACCATATGACTGTTACATAGCTTGTTACCACGATCAAGGACTTATTCCGATAAAATCTATAGCATCCGAAAAAACAGTCAACATGACAATAGGCTTGGATATCATAAGAACATCCCCAAGTCATGGTACAGCTTTTGATATAGCGGGTAAGAACATCGCTAATCCGGAATCAATGATTGAAGCAATCAAGTACTGCTTGTACTAACTGTTTTTCAGGTAAATCATGACATACTATTTGGGATTGGTAATTATTCCATCAGATAATCAAGCAAACCCTCTCTCCAACAGATAGAGTTAGAGAGAGGGAATAAAATTCGATATTTACCACATTTAATGTTTAATTCTCTATATCCTATTTTCCCAAACACCGCCATGTCTGTCTACTACAGCATCATAGCATGACCAAATTCTAAAAATTCCTGTCAAGCCAAGAATAGCGTGTGTTATATTCTTATCATAAGGCTCTTCATTAACTACTTGACCCAGCCCAGGCCAAACAATAAGAGATAAAGCTCCTGCACATACTGATTTTGCACTTACTCTGCCATTAACGCCATGAGTTCCTGCAAATGCCGGTGTTCCAATTGATAACAAACAAAGTGTTAAAATTGATACCATAAACTTTTCCATTACTACCTCCTTATTTATGAAATGCTTCTGCGATAGATTTAGTATAATCGGGTCTTAAAATGCCTTTTTCCGTAATAATTCCGGCAATTAACTCATTTGGCGTTACATCAAACCCCGGATTTATTATATTAACCCCTTCTGCACAAATTCGTTTTCCGTTAATATGCGTAACTTCTTCGTGAGAGCGCTCTTCGATAGGAATCTCTTTGCCTGACTTAATCGATGTATCTATTGTTGACAAAGGTGCTGCTATATAAAATGGAATATTATGATACTTAGCAGCAATTGCTACGGTATAAGTACCTATTTTATTAGCTGTATCACCGTTAGCAGCAATTCTGTCAGCACCTACTACAACCATATCAATCATACCTTTGCTCATAAAATATGAACACATACCGTCAGTTATCAGCGTTACAGGAATTCCATCCATTGCAAGTTCAAATGTTGTAATTCTTGCACCTTGTTGACGAGGTCTTGTTTCGTCTGCAAAAACTTGAATTGTATTATCTTTAGCATAAGCTGAACGTACAACTCCAAGCGCCGTTCCGTAACCGACTGTTGCTAAAGCTCCTGCATTACAGTGAGTAAGAATTGTTGCGCCTTTTGGGACAACTTCCGCACCATAATCACCTATTTTTTTATTGATTTCTATATCTTCATTCTCCAATTTTATAGCATTTTGTTTTAGTTCTTCTATCAGTCCTTTTATATCAGATTTTGAATTTTTAATAATCTCAATTTGTTTTTCACACGCCCACATTAGATTTACAGCTGTCGGACGAGAGGTTTTCATATATTCAGCTTTATCTGTAAGCCAAATTTTAAATTGTTCAATATCATTAAACTTTTTCGCTCCCTCTTGAGCATACAAAACAACACCATGTGCACCTGCAATACCTATTGCCGGTGCACCCCTTACAATCATATCCCTGATTGCATGAAACATTTGCTCGCCGGAAACGACATTTACAAACTTGTATTCATATGGTACAACCGTTTGATCAACCATTTTTGAGTAATTATCCACCCACTCTATTGTTTTAATTTTTGATTTAAATTCCATTATTAATTTCCCTTTACTATCTAATCTCAAAATCTATACTATTGTTTTGATTGTTTTCTTTTTTTTGTCCCGTAATCAGTTCATAAATCCAAGCTGTTACAAGTCCTGAGAATCCGTTAAATAAGGCACTTATTCCTGCCATTAAAATCACTAACAAAATCATTACAACAAGTGAACCAAAACTATTTAAGAAAAATCTCAAAAACCCTTGCGTATAAGAAGGAACAAGCCAGCCTATAAGCATGCTCAAAGGAGCATAAACAACCGAAAACGCAATAAATGACACAAATCCTATTACAGCACCGTATATACAACCTTCTCTGGTATTAATAATACCTATTAAATCGTTTTGCTTTAAATAAGCAATTATGAATGCAGACAAAAATAACAATAAAATCATAAAACTAATAAAACTTATATATGGAATTATTGTTATTAAACCAAGCGCTATTCCTGCAAATACGCTTAATATCGCAAGTTGTTTTAGTATAATTAAGTTCATAAATAGCTCCTTTTTGTCCCCTCACCCTAGCCCTCTCTCGCAGGGAGAGGGGATTCCCGACGAGTGTATTATTAAAAATACAAGTAGGTTGGGCATACTTACCCAACAAAGTTATCATTCTGCAGATATATATCCTCTAAGAGCTGTGTACGCTGCAACATATGGTGAAGCCAAATAGATAAACCCTTTTGTGTTCCCCATTCTGCCCTGAAAGTTTCTGTTTTGAGTTGCCAGACAAACTTCTCCATCGCCTAAAATACCTGCGTGAACACCAACACAAGGTCCGCATCCGGGAGGAAGAACAGAAGCATTTGCATCTACAAATATATCAATCAATCCTTCTTTTAAAGCTTGCTTATAAACGTCTTTAGATGCAGGACAAATTAGCATTCTAACGTCTTCGTGAACCTTTTTGTCTTTAAGAATATTTGCTACAACTCTTAAGTCTTCTATTCTGCCGTTTGTACAAGTTCCTACATAAACCTGATTAACTTTCACATCTTTTAGTTCATTTACAGGTTTTGTATTATCAACAGTATGAGGACACGAAACTGTATGCGGAACATCTTCCGCATTGATTTCTATTATCCTTTCGTATTCTGCATCTTCATCAGGTAGTATTTGTCTGTATTTATCGCCTCTGCCTCTTTCCTCCAAAAAAGCTTTTGTCTTATCATCCGCAACAAACAAACCGCATTTTGCACCTGCCTCTACAGCCATATTAGCTAAAGTAAAACGCTCTGACATAATCATATTGTCAATTGTATCACCTGTAAATTCTAAAGCTTTATAAGTGGCGCCATCAGCCCCTATCATACCGATAAGATAAAGCATTAAATCTTTTGAGCAAATTCCTTCTCTAAAATTCCCATTTACGACAATCTTGAATGTTGCAGGTACTTTTAACCAAGTTTTGCCAAGCGCCATACCAACTGCAATGTCAGTTGAACCCATGCCTGTAGCAAATGCACCCAGCGCACCGGAAGTACAAGTATGTGAATCAGCACCGATTAAGATTTCTCCGGGATTAACAAATGTTTCTACAAGCCTTTGGTGACAAACACCTGCGCCAACATCAGACAAAACAGCACCATACTCTTTATGAAAATCTCTCAATACCATATGAGTATTAGAAAGTTCTTTTCTTGGACTAGGAGATGCGTGATCAATAAATAAAACAGTCCTATCCGGATTATTTAATCTATCCTTGCCTAATTTTTTAAATTCTTGAACTGTAAGAGGTCCCGTTCCGTCTTGCACTGCCGTAACATCAACCTTGGATATTACCAGTTCTCCTGCATGTACGATCTTTCCTGCATGTTCAGATATTATCTTCTCGACTAATGTCAATCCCATAATCTTCTCCTTATTATCAAATATATTTTATCATAAAGGGGTACAAATGAAAATTTGTGTATATATTGAAACAAATTTTATGGTAAAATTTTTTAAGTAAAAGTTTTGAGGTTTATTATAATATGACTAATCCGTTAAAATATACATGTCTGTTCGGCGGAGGCGCAATTAGAGGACTCGCATACGTTGGAGCTATTCGTGCAATGGAAGAATTGGAACTCGAATACGATATTATCGGCGGTTCTTCTGTGGGTTCAATAATAGCCGCTCTTATTGCGGTAGGATATAAGTCTTACGAAATCGAAAACCTATTCATGAAAGTTAATTTTGATTTATTCAAAGATATACACTTCGGAATAGGAAAACCTTTTGCCTTATCAAAAGGTGAAATTTTTATGGATTGGCTAAATGAACTTTTAAAAAATAAACTTCAAAATGTGCTTGGCAAAAACGTAATATTCAGAGATATTCAAAAAAAGCTTATTATTATTGCAACAGACATAAAACATTTCAAATCTTTTGAATTTTCTCGTACAGAAACACCCGATTTTGAAGTTGCACAGGCAATAAAAGTTTCATCAAGCATGCCAGGACTTATGGCACCTTTTGAATATAAAGGCTGTGAACTTGTTGACGGAGATTTGCAAAAAGCTTCACCTATGTGGAGACTTTCCGATGAATTTAGTTCTTCTGAAAGCAGAATTCTTGAATTCAGACTTGAAGGAGATTATAACAAAGATGATAAAAATCCGTTAACATTTATTAATACAATATACAGTTGTGTGACAGATGTTGCAACAGAATTTGTAACAGAAATATACGGACAAAATGACAGATATGACTGCATCTCAATTAATACAGGAGATGTCTTCTTCGCAGATTTTAACCTCGATAAAGATTCCAGAAGAAAACTGGTAACACTTGGGTATAACCAAACTAAAAGATATTTTACGGAAATTTTACCTAAGAAAAAAGAAAAATTAATAAAAATCTATTCAACCATTTCTAAATACTTAAAAAACAGTAAAAAAGGGCTAAAATCCGGAAATGTCGAAGAAACAAATTGGTGGCTCGGCGATATATTTATTGAACTTTGTGAAAACAAAGAAATTGTTGATCCTAATATATATAATCAAATTGTTGACTTAAAAAAAGAAATCAGTAATAATGTATCAAACTTTTTGTTCTTCTATACCGCTTTCAAAAACAAAAAAGAGATTGAAAATAAGTTTAATGACCTTATCTCTCTCATTGATACACGTATTGCAGAATCTAAATTGTATTTAAATAAAATAAAACCCGCTGGAATTGAAGAAGACAAGAAACAAGAAGAACAAGAAGAAATATCAGAATAGCATCAGATCCCTTGCTGTAAGCTGTTTTTCATAAAATAGCATCATAAAAATATTATTAAGTTTTGTAAAACTTTTCATAAAAACAGGGTATTTTTGTAACATATCTTAACAAAAATATTGAAGTTTATATACACTTGATATATCATAAGTATATAAGGATTATTTGTTATGTGTTTCGTCTACCACAAAATCCTTATGAGTATGTAAGAATATATATTTACCCATAGGAGTTGCTATTATGAAAAATCAAACTGTAAATTTTAACAATGTTAGTACATCAAACCCTTTTAGAGAAGATTACGTTTCTGCACCAAGTATCGACAGCGAATACAATGCTTACTTTAGAAAAGCTAACAGCTATCCGAATTTGAGTGCTGAAGAAGAAAAAGAAATTGCATTAAGAGTGCAAAAGGGTGACAAAGAAGCTAAAAAAGTTTTAGTTAAATCAAATTTAAAATTAGTTTTAACTGTAGCAAGAAAAACTATTCACGTTTCTAAATTACCTTTAGTAGATTTAATTCAGGAAGGAAATTTGGGATTAATGATAGCAGTAGAAAAGTTTAATCCTACACTTGGTTACAGATTTTCAACTTACGCAACTTGGTGGATAAAACAAGCAATGTTCAAGGCTATCTCTGAACAAGGCCACTGCATGAAGATTCCTGTTTACATTCAAGAAACTTTATCAAAATTCTCAAAAGTTAAAGCTGACATGGAAAGAGAATACAATACACAAGTAACAACAAAAGACGTTGCCGAAAAAATGAATATTGAAGCTGAAAAAATCAATTCTTATTTATCAGCATACACAACTACAGTTTCTATAGAAGGAAGCAATGACGGTAAAGATGGCAGTGAAATGTCAGTTGCTGATATTATTGCAGACAACAAAACTACAGTAGAAGAAAATATTGAATACGAAGAATTAAAAAAGGATTTGAATCAAGTGATATCAGTTTTAAAAGACAGAGAACAAACTGTAATAAAAATGAGATTCGGTTTAGAAAATTTTGCAAAAACAACACTTGAAGATATCGGTAAGATGTTTGGCGTAACAAAAGAATGCATAAGACAAACTGAGATGAGAGCATTAAATAAATTAAGAACAAACCTTGCATCATCCTGCTACGCCAATTAATATTGTTGATGTGTGAAGTTGTAAAAGGGTAAAGAGGGAAAGCATGGGGGCTGACAGAGCGCCCCCTCAGGTTAAAACTCAAAGACTTAGGAGGTTAGAATGAACTTAGTGGTAAGAAAATTATCAATGCTGAAAAACACAATTGAAGAAAAAGAAATTAACTCGAAAATAACCGGACTTGCAATTAGTGAAACAGAGCTGAAACTTAAAAATAATATAGATAATTTATTAAGCAAACTTTATACTATTCAATAGGTATCGGAACAAGTTTAGAATAAAATCTATATTCTAAAAAGCTCTTAGGCAGAACATTCCAATATCGATATATTGTTTTACCTTCAGATTTTAAATTTTTAACAAGACTATTTGCTTGTTCAACTGTTTCCATAAGACATGGATAACAAAAAGGAATCGAATCTGTATCTATATTTAATAAATTCAATTCCTTGTATTTATTATGAAGTTCTAAAAATTTTTGCTTACGTTCTTCTGCACGTTCTGCTGAATATTTCACATATAAATTTGCACACTTGTGTAACATTTGCGCAGCATTCTCTTTAACCCACAAATATGACTTTTTATATCCAAACTTATGTCCTGCATTAAAACAAGCAAACCCTGACGGTTTATCGTAAAAAGCGTGAGCATTATCCACAATCAGTTTCGGGTACTTGCGGACAAGTTTTTGAACATTTTTTCCGCAAACGCCCCAGTAATTTGGATATAATATATAATCATCAACTAAAAACTCTTTATCAGGATAAAAATTCTCATCTATATGATAAAAAATAGGCTTACAAGCTTCTTCTACTAATGTATGCCTGACTACATCGCACAAATAATACGGAATATACATCTTTTTAATATTAAAAAGATTAATTAATTTTCTAAGTGCATTTCGCCCTGTATCAAATTCATCAACTTTGTACATAACTTAATTATACTAGCAAATTTTTTTATCAGAGGTTTTGGATTAAATATGAACATTCATTCCATAAAATTTTATAATTACATACCTTTCAAAAGTCGTTACGAAGATGACGGTATTATCGGATATGATGATTCCGTATCTCAAGAAAGGCGAGATTATATTCGTAATCACTATGAGAGCTGGCATACACCATACAGAAGCATATATGACAAGGAATGTAGACTCTATAATCGTCCTCTGGAAGACATTACGAATTGTTGGGAAAAATATCATGACATACAAAAAATTGATAATGACTTAAATATCTACAGAGGTCAAACATTAGTAGAAAGACCTCTAAAACTTTATGACATAAAAAATAAAGGTGTTAAAACTGTAATTGACTTAGTTGGATACGGGGATACCTATGCAGAAGAAGTAAATAAAATCGGACTTAATTATTATTGCTACAATATTTATGATAATTGGTGGTCAAAAATTGATTTTGACACCAATGACATAAAAAAATTGGTAGATTTTATTAAAGTTGTTCAGCAAGACAACGTATACATAGGCTGTCAGCATGGCGCAAACGATACAGATGTTGCATTTATTCTTAATGATTTCTTTAATCCTGTTCTTGAAGGGAAAGTTAAAACTGAAATCCCGGCTAGTGATATAGATTTTCCGTTAAAATTAAACATGATTTACGAAGCAATTACAAGTAAACAAAAGCAATATTTAGGCTGGACAAAAGAATTTGAGCAAAGATTAATAAAAAAATTGATTTCTATTTAATCACAATTATCAAATTCATCTTTGCAAAACTCATACTGCAAATTGCCCGACAATTTTGCTATATGACTTATAATGACTGACATTCTTTCTTCCTCAACCGAACAAATATCACCACAAATTAAATCCATATATTCTTTTACAAACCAACAAAAATGATCTAATTGTCTTGAAATTTCTTTAGCTTTATCATAATCAAACATCAATACCTCCTTAACATTATTCATTGTATATGTTGAATTTTACACTATGCTTGGAATAGTTTATAAGAATTTATACTATTTGTTAATAATTCAACACATTTGTATAATTTAAGTATGAGAATTAACGCTAGAGAACAAATAAAACTTTTGTTAGGTACAAGAGGTCTTACCATAACTAATTTGGCAAGATTACTTACTTAGAAAACAGGGGAAAAATATACTATTTCAAATCTTTCGGCTAAAATGATTAGAGATTCACTAAGTTATAATGAAATGCTTACGATTTGTGAGATTTTAGATTACGCAATAGAATTTAAGTCTTTGGTATAAAGTTATTGTCAGGTAGAACCTGACCTACACAACTATCAGAAATGTAGGTTGGGCATACTTGCCCAACAAAAACTATTTGTTCGTGCGTTGAAACGCACACTACATTGCTTAGCTGGTAGCGTGCATTTCAATGCACGAACGATACATGTTGTATGAGTGTTGACACACATGAAAAGCGGTTTTGCAAAAAATTTGCAAAACCGCTTTATTTAATTTATTTTTAGATTCTCAATAACAAGCATTAAGCCTGAATATATTTACCCTTTCAATTGGCTCATAACTTCATCTGCAAAGTTATCGTTTCTTTTTTCAAGACCTTCACCAAGAACAAATCTGTCGAACTTAGTTATATTTAACTTGCCTGATATAAGTTGTTCAATTGTTTGGTCAGGATTTTTAACAAATGGTTGCTCGATTAAACATCTTTGCGCCATAAGTTTATTTACACGACCTTCAACAATTTTTGCTCTGATTTGTTCAGGTTTCTTTTGCAAATCTTCTTTACCCATTTCAATTCTTGTTTCTTCTTCGATAACTGAAGCAGGAATATCAGCTCTTGAAACGAATTCAGGAGCAGAAGATGCGATGTGCAAGCAAATATCTTTTGTTAAAGTTTCATCTTTAGCATCTGTTAACAAAAGAACACCGATTTTACCGTTGTGGATATAAGTAGAAGTGTTGCCTTCATATCTTACAAATCTTCTTACTGTAATTTTTTCACCGATAGAAGCGATTTTTTCTTTGATAACATCAGCAATTTGTTTACCGCAGTTTTCGCAAGTTGAGCCTAAAAGAGCATCAACATCTGCAGGATTTGATTCTGCTATTTTCTTTGCTAAGCATTCTGTCAATTCAATAAATTCGGCATTTTTAGCAACAAAGTCTGTTTCACAGTTAACTTCAACCATAGCTCCGACACCATCTGAAACATATGATGCGATTCTGCCTTCTGCTGCAATTCTGCCCATTTTCTTATCTGCAGATAATATACCTTTTTGGCGTAAAACTTCCATAGCTTTTTCCATATCGCCATCAACTTCAACCAATGCTTTTTTTGCATCCATCATACCTGCACCGGTTTTATCACGAAGTTCTTTTACCATAGTAGCTGTAATATTCATTTATTTTCTCCTTATTTTAAAGGCACTAAGCCATCCGGCACTAAGGCAGTAAGAAATTTTTAAAACATTCATAGTGCCTTAGTGCCCTAGTGCCTTAGTATCTCTATACATTAGCAGTTTCTTCTACCCCTGCATCAGCTGCAGTGATAGCTTCAACTTTACCGCCGTTTGCTTTGTTTTCTCTTAGTTGCTTACCTTCCAAAACTGCATCTGCAAGTTTTGAAGTAATTAACTTGATAGAACGAATAGCATCGTCATTTCCCGGAATAATGTAGTTAATACCATCCGGATTTGCATTTGTATCAGCTAAACAAATAACCGGAATATTAAGCTTATTAGCTTCTGCTATTGCAATATCTTCTTTTGCTTGGTCAACTACAAATATAATATCAGGTAAACCGCGCATTTCTTTAATACCGCCTAAAGTTTTGCTTAATTTTGCTAATTGTCTGTTTAATTGTGCTTGTTCTTTTTTAGGTAATTTTTCAGCATGACCTGAATTAATAAAATCTTCAAGTTCTCTTAACTTGTTAACTCTGCCTCTGATTGTTTCAAAGTTAGTTAACATACCGCCTAACCATCTTCTGTTGATATAATAAGCACCTGCTCTTTTAGCTTCTTCTGCAACAACTTCTGCAGCTTGCTTTTTAGTACCTACAAAAAGAACATTTCTTCCTTTTGCAGCATATTCTCTAACAGCTTCATAAGCTGAATCTAACAAACCTGTTGTTAGATATACGGTTTCATTTTTGGGTTCCAGTGTTGTGTTTGGTGTCCGAAGTGAACGCCTGCTTCGAGTAATTCGATAAGTGATGCTGTTGACATCTTTTGTCTCCTTTTATTTTAACTGTGTTTTACTACGGGAATTATAACTACATTTTTTATAAAGTGACGAAGTGATTAAGTGATTGAGTGACCAAGTGAATATTAATTATACCTTATCACGCATTCGGCTAATTACTTGGTATTTATAGAAAACTAGGGCGAACCTATCAAGCTATAAAACCAATTGAATTGTATTATAAAAAAAAACAAAAGTAAAGTAGTCGTATATCAATAAATATGCACTTTTACATGAATTATTTTGTTATAAAATGATTTTATGGACATTTTTGTAATTTTTATTGAAGATGCTGATAATATTAAACCGGAACTTTTGGAGCAGTTTAGATTCAAAAGAATATCTAACCCCCAAAAGTTAAAAGAACACTGTTTTGCATATTTGATGCTCGATAGAATTCTGAAAGATGTTTATAAAATAAGCAGTCGAGAGCTTATATTTGTTAATAATAAACCTTATTTAAAAAACAGACAAAAATTTTTCAGCATTAGTCACAGCGAAGAATATACAGCAATAGGATTTTCTGATACAGAGTGCGGTATTGATATAGAAAAAGTTAAAAACAGAGATTATAAATCCATTGCAAAAAGAATGAACTTTGTATGTAATAATCTTGAAGAATTTTATCAATGCTGGACAAAATATGAAGCTGAATATAAGCTTGGAAAAACATCTGAAAGCTTTTATCAAAATATCATAAATGATTATATATTAACTGCCGTCAGCAAAAATTCTCAAGAAGAATTTAATATTTATATTCAAAACGGAGAAACATTTCCTAATTTATAATACTTATTCCGTTAAAGTTATTTTCAAATAATCCGATACTACTATTGTAAATATAGGAGGAAATATGGCAAGGATAATCGAAAATAACAGCGGTATAAGAAGAATGATAAAACTCTCTACTTCGGATATCTTATCCGTAGTAAGAGAATATCAGCAAATTACACACAAATACTCTCACATAGCAGAAGTAAAAAACATTTTGGATGATATTGTAATTTATATTCCTGAAGACGTCTAAAAACCATTTCCTTCAGCCATATCAGCCAAAGCATTCTTTGCTTCAATAAAGGTCGGATCTTGCTCCAAAACTTCCATATATAACTCTTTTGCTCTGTCTCTGTTACTATTTTCGTAAATCAGAGCAAGATTATATTTTGCCTGTATCATTTCAGGATCGTATGTAATTGCTTTTTCAAAAGCGTCCTCAGCATTCTTGATATCGTGATGTGCTGCATACATTAAACCAAGCCTGAACAAACCTTCCGGATTCTTTCCGTCAATATTTAATAAATCCGTAAGAGCCTTTTTTTCTTCAAAAAAGTTTCCGAGTTCATGCTGAGCCTGAGAGAGTATAAGCAAGTACTTAACCTTATACTTATTTTCCTTGTCATAATTTAATGCTTTATTTATATACTCAACTACATTTGAAAAGTTCTTTTGCTCAAAATGATTATAAGCATAAGCGTAATATACTTCCGAATTAACAGGACTGTATTGCGCAGCCAAATCCAACAATTCCAATGCTTTTGTATAATCTTTTGCCTCTGTTGCAGGAATTGACCATCTGATATATAAATCACCAATCATTGTATTTACAATTTTTGCCTCTTTTTGAGTTGCTTTATCTAATAAAACCAAATACTTATCCAAAGCTTTTTGGTACTCACCATTATTTATATACGCACTCGCAAGTTCTGTTGTAACTTCAAAACCGTTTTGTGACATCATTACCAAATCTTCCAGTATAAGTATTCCGTCTGCCGATTTTCCAAGTTTTAAATTAAAATCCGCTATTCTGTTACGAACTTTAAATTTATCAGAGCCTTGAATGTCTAACAATTTTTCTGCATACGCAATTGCTTTTTCATAATCTTTAGTTTCCTCATATAAGTCTACTAAAGTTTCAAAAACCCATAAAAGCATTTTTGGTTCTGCAACAAAACTCAGCATTAACAATAATGTTTCTATTGCCATTGGATAGTTGCCGATATTAATATACAATTCTGCAAGTTTTTTATTTGTTTCAACATCTTTAGGATAAATTGCCAATCTTGCTTTATAAGCTTCAAATGCGGCAGGATAATCATGCAATTCTTCACAAAGTTCCGCTATAGTAGAATGCACTGATGCAATCTCGCCGGGGTTATCCAACAAATCTACCAATTCTCCATAAAAATTTACAGCCATATACAATTGGTCTGTTCTTGTATATAACTCTGCAAGAGTCTGCACAATTTCTCTGTCTTTTTTCTTTTTTTCATAAACTGTTGTATATTCATTTATTGCTTTATTTAAAAATCGCTTTTTTATATAGCATCTTCCGAGCACATAATGAATTTCATTGTCATTAGGGCGTTTTTGCAAAATAATATTACACTGTTTTATAGATTGATTATATTTTTTATCTTCTAAATAAGCTTTTGCCAGAAATTTTCGTACTTCTATATGATCGGGAACTCTGTCTAAATACTTTGTTGCAAGTAATTCAACAAGAGCGTATTCCCTTTTGCTATATAAAATATCAACCTGCTCAAGTATGTTCTTAGTCGTTAACTGTAATTCATCACCTTTAGATGTCACACCCTGAAAAAGAATGATTGAATACAAAGCATAAATTGCTGCTATAGCAACAGAAAACGCAATTATTATTAACAATATATTAGAACTAATCATTATATGCTCTCATTAAGCTTAATTTACAAATATCATTATACATTATATACAAAAAAATGGAAATGCATAAATTTGTTAAATTATCAAATTTAAAGCATTCAAGTCGTATATTTGGTGGTTTTACTTTTTGTTTAAAATAATTATATTTATATTATGAAAAAGTTTGTATTCCTGATCTTGTTTTTATTACTGGTATCACCGATAAGCGTATTATCGGAAGATTACAGTTTGGACGTAAACAGCATAAACCATGCCTGGGACGGGCAAAAACCGATTACAGATAAAGAGTTTGAAAAAGCAATAAACGTACTTACAGAAAAACAAAAAAAGAAAGAAGAAAAGGCAAGAAAGAAAAAAATCAAGAAAATCAGCGGAGGGGGGACAAGTCTTCATAAAGGTCTTGAGCCAATGAGCGAAATAACGGAACAGGAATCTCTTAAAGAAAAAAGTAAAGATGACGGACAGCTCCTTAATATTCCGGTAAACTTGATTATAGACGGAAAAGTTCTTGAAAAGGGCTTTTATAATATATTTGGTGAAAAAAACGAACAAGGCGAAGTGTATTTGTCTTTTTACCAAGCTCACTATTTTAAAGGAAAAGTAAAAGCATACACAACAAAAAATGATTTTGAAGCAGAAACATTAGATTTTGCAAAAATGGTACCATATGATGATAATTATATTAAAATAATGTTTGGTTCTCTTGATTTTAATGCGTACGCTTATATTCAATATCAGCAAGAAAAAGAATAATTTTTGTTATATAATAAAAAAGGAATAAAGCAGTCGGATAATCGCGCCGTAAAAGGTGAGGAAAGTCCGTGCATCCAAGGACAGACCGCCGGAGAAATTCCGGACCGCGTGAGCGGGTGGAACAGGACCACAGAAAGACACAGCCGATGGATTTTTAATCACAGGCAAAGGTGCAATGGTGAGGTAAGAGCTTACCGGCTGTACTGAGAAGTGCAGACCAGGCAACCCCCGGTCGGATGCAAGATTAAAACAAGCGTTTGAGGTGTCCGCCGAGCTTGAAAAATCGCTAGAGATTAGGAGTAATCCTAATACCAGACAGATGATTATCAGGAGCGTATACTCTGAACAGAACACGGCTTATGAGCTGCTTTATTCTTTATTTTTTTGAATTTTTACTCAAATAACGCATTTATAAATTCTTTTGAATTAAAGTCTTTCAAATCTTCCGTTTTTTCGCCCACACCAACAAGTTTTACAGGAAGCCCAAGTTCTTTGGCTATTGCAAGAACTATTGCACCTTTTGCGGAACCGTCAAGTTTTGTAAGTGCTACGGAAGTTAAATTTACACATTCTTTAAAAATTTTTGCCTGCTGTAATCCGTTTTGTCCTGTATTTGCATCAATAACTAAAATACTTTCTCTGAGTGCTTCCGGTGCATTTTTATCTATTACTGTTTTTATTTTAAAAAGTTCTTCCATTAAATTAAATTTATTTTGAAGTCTTCCTGCAGTATCAACAAGAATTACGTCATAATTTTCTTTCTTACCCTTTTGAATAGCTTCATAAACAACGGAAGCCGGATCTGCTTTATCACGACGTACTATATCAGCACCTGAACGCTTTGACCAAATATCAACCTGCTCCTCGGCTGCAGCTCTGAATGTGTCGCCGGCTGCAATAAGAACTCTTTTTCCCTGTTGCTTAAATTTATAAGCCAATTTCCCGATTAGAGTTGTCTTACCTGCACCGTTTACACCTGCTATAAAATAAATGTTTAATTCATTTTCTTTGTACTGTAATTCTGATGTTCCTGTAGCATCCAGTATTTTAATAAATTCATCTTTTAAAAATTCTTTGACTTGCGAAGGTTTAATTCTATCTTGTCCTCTCAATTTGTCAACAAGTTCTGAAGCATAATCAACACCTAAATCAGCGCTAATAAGCAAATCTTCCATATCATCAAGGAGGAATTCCGAAAATTCTTCTTCATCTGATACAGCATTCACTACATTACCAACAAGAGCCTGCGCTGTTTTTGAAACAGTATTTTTTAATTTATCAAAAAAGTTGAACATATTGTCCCTTAAACCTTACTCTATATCTTGATAACATAAATCACTGATTATTACTTTAATCCGTTTTCAACAATAACTTTTGCTAAAATACCGTTAACAAAAGAAGACGAGTCTTCAGTTGAATATTTTTTAGCAAGTTCTACAGCTTCATCTACAATAACTTTGATAGGAGCGCCTTTTGTAAACAAAAGTTCCGTTATTGCTATTCTTAAAATGTCTTTATCAATTTTTACAAGTCTGGAGATATCCCATCCATTTGAATATTTTTGTATTTCTCCGTCTACAGCTTTATTGTTGTTCTTAAATTGTTCTGCTATCTCTACTGTATAATTTTTAACTTCTGATTGATTTTCCAATGTTGTAAACTCAGCAATCTCCAGCGCTAAAATTGCTTTTTCCGCAACATCAAGCATTGTATCAACTTTTGTTATCATCTCATCTGTCATAGGAATTTGAACAGGTTTATTTTTTGCTCCCATCGGGCGGGATAAATTTGATTCGTGTTCAGCTTCAAATGTTTCCAGTGAATCCTTTATATCAATTAATGAACCAACAGTTAAATTTAATTCTTCCATAGCCGAATTTGAAAGAATTCTCACTGATTTAACCATAATTTCTTCAAAATCTTTTTTAGAATATTTTGTTATTTCTTTTTCAAATTGTGAAAATAATATAAGCGCTAATTCTCTTGACGCACGTCTTGCTTGCATAATTTTTCTCCTATTAGTTTTTTATAGAATATATACTAACATGAAAAAATTGTTTTTACATATAAAAATCATATATGAGTTTAATATTCCCAAAATTATGCTATAATTTGATTAATCGGAGGAATGAATTATGGGGAAAAAACGTGCAATAATTGTTGTAATAGATTCAATGGGATGCGGTGCAATGCCTGACCACGCAGATTTTGGTGACGTAGCCGAATGTAATACATTAAAAAATGTATGCTGTTTTAATAACGGATTAGATGTTCCTGTGCTGGAAGCTATGGGGATTGGTAATCTTGGAGAATACGACGGAATCGATAAAACCGCAACACCGATTGCACAATATGGAATTTTGCAGGAAAAATCCAAAGGTAAAGATACAACAACAGGCCATTGGGAGATTGCCGGACTTATTTCCGAAAAACCTTTTGCAACATTTCCACAAGGATTTCCAAAAGAACTGATTGACAAGTTTATAAAAGAAACCGATTGCGGAGGAATATTAGCTAACATACCTGCAAGCGGAACTGCTATTATTGAAAAACTAAATGATGAACACCACAAAACAAAATTTCCTATTGTGTATACATCAGCTGACAGTGTATTCCAAATAGCACTTGATAC
The DNA here is from genome assembly GCA_902798645.1 of uncultured bacterium. Taxonomy (GTDB): domain Bacteria; phylum Cyanobacteriota; class Vampirovibrionia; order Gastranaerophilales; family Gastranaerophilaceae; genus CAG-196. The sequence continues at coordinate 17,849 of CADBXV010000009.1, read as the reverse complement.
TGACATGATTCCGCTAGAAACTCTGTACAAATGGTGTGAAATTGCAAGAAAACTTTTAGATGAAGGAAACTATAATGTTGCCAGAGTAATTGCAAGACCTTATAAAATTATTGACGGAAAACCAACAAGAATTTCTAAAGACAGGAGAGATTTTTCTATGGCTCCGCCTAAAAAAACAATTTTGGATAAATACAAAGACTCAGGTGCTAAAGTTATCGGAATCGGGAAAATTGAAGATATTTTTTCAAAAGCAGGTATTACCCATGCCGTTCATACAGGTTCAAATAAAGAAGGACTTGAATTAACAATCAAAGCAATAGAAGGAAGTTTGGATTTAGAAAGCATTAAGTATGATAATATTCATATTACCGACAATGACAGAGAGATAATATTTACAAATCTTGTTGATACGGATATGCTTTTTGGTCACAGAAATGATGCAAAAGGATACGGAAACGCTATTGAAGAAATAGATGATTATTTAGAAAAAATCCTTCCGCTTATCACAGAAGATGATTTGCTCGTAATTACGGCAGATCATGGTTGTGATCCTACTGTTGAAGGAACGGATCATACAAGAGAACAAGTTCCTGTTTTGTATTATTCTAAAAATATTCAGCCGAAAGACCTCGGTATTGAAAAAGGATTTGATACAATAGCAAAACGAATTGACGAATGGCTTCAAGCATAAAGTTATTTTAAGAGTGACTAAGTTTCATAGTATGAGATTCTTCGCACTGAATGAATATACTGCTCAGAATGACACGCTTATTAAAATAAGCCGAAAATTTCAAACTACGAAAATTTTTGTTTATCCACCTCGAACTATCTGTTCTTATGTGTCTTATTAAACTCATCTAAAGTAACTTTCCAGCTTTCTTCATAGTCAAAATCTTTACTTGCTATGGCTTCCGGAATACCTGCGTGATGAATTTTAGGTAGAAGTTCCTTCTCACTCATTTCTATCGGTTCTGCTTTATCATCATCAGAATCTTGGCAAACAAATACGCCTTCTCCGTTAGGTTTGAGCTTATAGCTTACAATTGTAATCTCATGTCCGGCAAGTCTGTTTTCGTTGTAAGGATCAGGCCAAGTATAGCCAATATTGATATTATATCCTGCCTTTAGTGTTGCTAAAAGTTCTTTTTTTATTGTTGCAAAGTCTTTTGTGTAACCGCTTAATCGTCCTTCTTCATCTACATTCTGATAAATTACGGAAGTTGTATTTTTATCTTCTATTACGGATTCTACAAAAGTTTTTTCAAACTCTATCAAGCCGCCGTCATCTTGAGTCCAATCATTAGGAGCTCGCTTGTCTGTTAATGAATTATATGTCTGCTGAGAACCTAATTGCATAAATGTTGACTGCATCAACACGTCAATCATTGAACGTTCACCTTTATCTCTATGTTGATTTTGAATTCTTGCTCTTACAATTGCATGTTCATCAGGCTTTAATAAAATTGTTGCCGAATCAAAATTCTCCTTTTGCCAAGGGGTTTTAAATTTATTCAATAGCCATATTGCATCCAGCGAATTTTCGGATAAACTGTCTAATTTAATACGTTTTTTTACTTCGTGTTTTGGAGAAGTTAACCCTTCTACAATTCTAAAAAATTCGGCGGTATGTTTTGTTGCTAAATCAAACTCAATACTTGCGGCAGGACAAGTTCCTGTATGCATGTTATCAAGTTCCCATTTTGTCTGCATAATAGTTTCCGGATTTGTACTCAGTCCTGTAATCAAACCGATTATCTGCTTTTGATATTCTTTAGGAATATCCTCACAGGTTTGGGTGATAACATACGGATTAGCTAAAATATCCAAGCATTCCTCTAAGATAGTGTTCTTATCAAGCCCCTCATCTCTGTCTTCTTTTATAATTTTGTACAAATTATCTAAAACAGTACTTTTATCGTTTGAATTATTTTTCAACAATTGTCCTGATTTAAGAGCGTATTCAAGTTTTCTTTTATACTGAGGTTTAATTAGTTCCTCCATAAGCTCTTTGTATTTTTTTCTTTCATCCTTTGTCGCCAAATTTGTACGAATTGTTACAGCTGTAGTATAAGAAGCCGGTCTGTACTCAGGTGCTTTAGTTTGAGAAACAGCAGGATTTGAAACAACAGATACTTGCTGTTGTTTAACTTGTTGAATACTTTGAGGATTATTAATCCCGCTATTTTGAATTTGCACACCATCCATACATATATAAAAACATTTTGTACTCGGGATTTGACTTTTTGTAAACAAATGTAACAATATAAAAAAAAGATTCTTAAAAATTAAAGTTTTTGAAAAAAATGCCGTTAAACATGATGTTAATCGGATTTAAAAATTTTGACGTCACAATCTGATTAAACTCGTTAGATAGTAAGAAAAGGAATTAAAAATCGGAAATGGGTTTAGGCGATTTTTGGTTACAATCGAATAACGGTAAAAGATATAAGATTGAAGATTTAAAGAATCTTCAGTCGGATGATATTGCCAAAAATCCGAAACTGCAAAAGTTTATTCAGCTTTTCAATCTGGATAGCGATGGGGATGGGCAAGTATCAGTTAAGAATTCCAAAGGTATGAACGAATGGAAATCTATATTTACGGAGTTAAAAAACGCTGCCGGTGATGATGATATCTTAACAGATGCGGAATTAAATACTTACATTAGGAAGAAACATCCAAATATTGACATAACAGCTTCTGAAGTAAAAGAATTTTTTGAAACTTCAACGATACAAAAAACCGAAAGCTACTCGGATATTTTTGGCAACTTTATAACAGATACTATCAAGGACAACAAACTTGCAGAAAGAAGTATCTCAAGACTAAACGAAGACGGAAATATTGAAACAGATGTAGTTTATTATGAAAATGAAAAACCGTCGAAAAAACTTAAAATAATTGACAAATATCAGGGAGAAAAACTTTCTGAAAGAACAATAACAGAAAAAGATGAGAAGAATAATACAAAAACAACTTTTGTAACATACACCAACGAAAAAATCTCAAAACAAGTTCACAAAACAAATGACGAAGTTAATGCAATTGTTACTTATGATTATTCCGAAGGTAACGAATCTCCAAAAACTACTATTATTTCCAAAGATAAAAAAGGAATAAGAGAAGAAGTTGAATTTCCTGATAATAAAAGAATAGTAACACTCTACAAGTCTTCCGGAACGATTGAAAACTTTGATAAAAAATCGTCTAAAAAATTAGTACAATCCGTAAAATCCGGTAAAAAAGTATATAATGCTGAATACGACGGAAAAGGAAATACTTTTATAACTGTACAAAAAGATGAAACCCCTGAAACAATTGCAAAGGTTTTTCACGTAAAACTGTCTTCTCTTTTAGCGGTAAATAAAGGGTTAAAAGCAGATTCTTCTCTTGCTATGGGTTCAAAGCTCTTAATTCCGGTAGAATTGGAAGCTGACAGCAAATATAATGCCGGAAGAAAAACGGAAGGTCAAATTAAAAAACAAGTTTTCGGAAGTGTTATTGATAAAATTTATGCTTCATCAATAAGCGAATATAAAATCCCTGAAAATAATGCAGGAAAAGATGTTTACGAATATGCTGAAAAATCTTTACTCAGAAAAGGTGTTAAACAAAATGATCCTAAATTCGCTGATAAAAAAGACCGCCTTGTTATGGAACTAATGGCATTAAACGGTCAAAAAGCCGATTATACAGCAGGAAATAAGATTAAATACGTTAAGAAAACTCTGAAAAAAGAAACCATTCAAGAACTCACATCTGCAGGTATGCCTGCAAATGAAGATAATCAGCTTTTCTATGCAAGATTTAATTATCTTTCACCAGCCCAACAAAAAAATGTTATTTCTGTTCTGAAACAATGCCAAGCAAAAGGTATCAAAGATTCTCAAAAAATCAATGCAGAGATTTTGAAGTATTACCCTGAACTTAATCTTTTTGATACAGACGTTAAAAAAGTTACCAAACCGACAAAAGCAATGGTAAGAAAATACCTTGCTCAAATGTTATACGCACAAATCTATGCTATCAGAGATGCTCTTGAAAGTACAACTTATTGGAAAAAGAATCATCCGTTCTTAGCTACTGCAATGAATTTTGATGATTGGCTTCAACAAGGTGTTGAAGGTTTAAATGATATGCTGGGAACAAATATGTTCTCCGGTATTCAAAATTCCGATACAAGAAGAATTCTTAGTGCAAAAGTTAAAACCTTGTTTGATAAATGCCAAAAATTGATGATTCTTTGTGATATGGAAGAAAAATCAAAAGACGAGTCTTTTGACAAGAAAAAATATACTTATGACTACAGCGAAAAAGAATTCGATAAACTGTACAAAGAGATTGCCGGAGAATTGAACTACGATAAAATACAAGACTTTATAACAACATTAATTAAATACGAGCAAGCTCCTGAATCAGAACGTAAGAATCCTCAATCAAAGATTAATCAGCAATTGAAGATTGCAGCCAAAAAGAGAGGTGCGCTGCCTAATTTTGATAAACTTGGCGACAGAGTTCAAAGATACACAGGTAATATTGAAGGTGGAGCCGGACTTGTTGATTTGGCATTCAATACGCTGTTAATGTACGTATCAGGCGGCGGCATGCTTATTGGCAAACTGGCAGAATCATGGGGAACTATGGCTGCAAAAAGCACAACTCAATATATGACAAAAGCAGCAACTACTAAGTTTGGACAATCACTGGCAGGGAAATACCTTCTTGGCGAAACATCACAGAATGTAGTATCAAGTTTTATGAGCCAACAAATGAAAGCGATGGTTAATGCTCCGCTTTCAGCAGCTTTCTTTACAGGTACAAAAGTTACGGATGCACTTGCCGACGGTTCTATTGATATGAATGATGTAAAAGGAATTATTCAATCTTATGAAGGACTTACTAAATTTATATATCTTTCAAGCAACATAGCTTCACCAAGCGGTGCTATTGTAAAATACTTAATCGGCAATACTGCATCCAGAAAAGCTACACTTATGATTGTAAGCGGAGCGATTAAAACCCCGACGACAGCTAAGAGTGTAATAACCGCTCTTGCAAAGAATTCAACAAAAATCGGTAATGTATCCGAGTTTTTAACCTCTTTTGGAATGAATGCCGAGATTATGGCAGTTCAAGACGGCATCAGTTACGGAGATGCCATGCTTAATCTCGGTCAAATGGATGCGGTTTCCAAGATGGTTATAGCTATGGTTTCAAGAAAGAATATGAAGTTCCCTCAACCAAATCAGGTTAAACGTGTTGTTGAAGAATTGAATAAATATGAGATAAAAGACGGAAGAATCAGTAAAGACGGATGGGAAGTTTCTTTCAAAAACGAAGAAGAACTTACACTTATTCTTATAGACAGAACATTATATGAAGCTTCAAGAGCCGGAATTGATGTGTCAGAGTGGGGTAACACAAAAGGAATGAGCGCTCAAGATGCACACTTGTTGGGCTATGCAAAACAAATAGAACAACAGATTGAAAATAATAAAGAGCCGTTTGTTCTTGATGACAACCGCAAAATCACAAAAGGTCCTGACGGAATTTACAGACTTGTTATTAATGCGGAAGGCAAAGAGATTGTCGTAAGAGCTGATTCCGTAGAAAAATTCTTCAAAATCGGAACAGAATATAAAGTAGATGAAACCACCGGCGAACTGATAAAAATAAGCAAAACAGAAAACATACTAAAACCTGCAACTAAAGAAGAATTAAATGAATTAGAAAACGGAATAAACATTAAACTTTCAGAAGCAGATATGGCAAAGCATAAACAAAATTTCTTAAAAATTGCTGAAGTTGATGTAGATATAGCAAAGGCTGTGCAAGAAAGAAATGATTATATTTATGGAGATTTCGTTGCGGATTATATCATAGAAGCTGCAAAAATTGATAAAAAGTTAACACTAAAATTCCTTAGTATGACTTGTAAAAGAAGTCTTAAAAACAGACTCAATAACAAAACTGAAAAATTATTCTATCACTTAGATAATGTTTTAGATGCAGTAAAATCTGCAAAAGTTGATTATAACTTAACTATGGAAATTGTAAATTTTGCAAGAGAAAACAATCTTATCACAAATGCAACAATTCCTCATGTGTTGAGCCTAGCTTTGGTTGATAAAGATGTTGCATTTAAGTTATATAAAGAAAAACGACAAATAAATGATGGTGATGCAATACATTGTATAAGCTCACTAAAAATGAACAGAGAGCTAACTCTTAAACTCTTGGAAATGAAAGATGGTTATGGGAATAAACTTAACTCAAGAAGAATTAATACAATTGTATATGCTCATAAAAAAGATCCGGATTTTATGGCAAATATACATAAGCAGGTTTTATCAAAAGAACTGAAATTAGATGAATATTATGATATCGCAACAGCAATCAATATGCTCGGTAGTGATTTTGCGTATAAAAAAGTCGAACAATTAACGAACGCTCAAAAGAGAATCTTATTAGACAAAATATCCGGCTGGAAATTCCAAAACGGCAGAGCAAAAATAATTGATGAAATGTTTCCATGTTTGCCGAAAACAACGGATTCCGATTCAATTATAAATTTAATAAATCGTTTAACAAAAGAATTAAATGCAAAACCGCAACAACTTCCGGAGAATAAACTAGTAGAATTTAATACTCAAATAGAAAAATTATACTCAAATATAGACACTAATTCTATAAAAACAATAGTTGATGAATTTTTACCGGAATATAAAGAAAATATAGATAATAAAAATCTATCGAAAATCTCAAATTCAATAAAACGAATAACAAATGATACTGATTTTTCTAAATTATCAGAAAATGACAAAAAAATAACAATAATTTCTTCGATTTTATCGAACATAAAATCAAAAAATGATACACAATTAAGTATAGCGGAAAAAGCATATAATACTGCATTCAAGTTTGGGTTTAGTGAAAGTGATGCGAAAACAATATATTCAATTACTGAAACTTCCAACTTGATTAAACAATTTATGTCAACAAGCAAAGGGAAAATACCGCATAACTATATGAATGAATTTGATATTACACATAGAGAAACAATCTTTAATCAATTAGCCTTCAAATTAAAGGAAGGAAATACATTCAATTTGGCAAAACTTGTATATTCAAGTGTTGAACAAGAAGGTTTAACTAGATTTTTGGACAAATTATTAGAGCAAAAAATCAATGAAATGAAAGCTGATGATTTTGTCTTATATCAAACACCTGCCGAAGAATATATCGCAAAAGCACATAAAGAAACAATAACAGGTAATAAAACAGGTACTAATTATGATGTTATGGTTGTAAATTCCGATGAAATAGAGAACTTCTATGCAATTGGACACAATACTGATGGTGTATCCTTGCTTACAGGTGATGTTACTGAGCAACAAAAATATGCAAAATTAACAACACTTGAAAATATTACAAATGATAGAGCATATTGCGGTTTCTATATGGATGGTGAAAATATTTGTGCAATAAATGATGGTTTTATTTTTGTTGTACCAAATGACAAATTTTATGCTGCTTCAGGACACGATATAGGCTCATTAGGCAAGTCTGTACCGGAAATAATTAATGAATATTTTATTAAAAATGATGTAGAAGCAACGACACACAATCGTTCAGGTGAAACGGAAACAAAAAATGAAGAACGAAAAATGGTTTCAAGAAATATAAAAGAAATCATGGGAATAAACGATGAAGAATATATTAAAAGATTGGATAACATTAAATCAAAATTGCAAGGTAAACCATTTACACCTGACAATGTAAAAGCTATAGATTTAGAATTTGCAAATGCATATAAAGAATTTTTATCAAGAGTAAATACCGATGAAACTCAAGGCAAACGAGCATTACTAAGCGATAAAGAATGGAATGAAGTTATTGTCTCTAATCCTAAAATAGGTGGTATTTACACAAGAAATCTGGCAGGATTATCAGAAGAAAAGCTGATTTTTGCACGAGATAATAATATTCCTATAGTAGTTTTAAGAAAAAAATCTGCTGTTAATATAAATAATAAAGGCACAAACAATCCATCAGAAGTTAAACCCTCTCCCCAACCTTCAATCACAGACAATAATCCTGTAGGTCAGGTTACACCTCACAAAAACAGTGATATCGTTACACCGCAATCAAAAAATCCTGTAGCTGATGCACTTGCACAAAGAGAAGCTCAAGCAAGAATGGGAATTCTTCCGGCTGTAGAAAAAATAGAAATGGAAGATACATATGGCATTAGTTATAAAGCTTCAACAAATCCGCTCGCCGGTACCGAAACGTATTTTAACGGCAAAAAATGCGCTACTGACAAAAAAGAACTTCGCAAAGTATTTACTGATGCCGGTGCTGACTTAAAAGACCTTGAAACACAGCGCTTTTTGGATAGAGTTGTGGACAAATGTAAGACAAAAGAAGATTTTATAAAAGCATCCATTTTAGTTCAAGGCGGCATGGTTAACAACTCGCGCTTTAGATACAGATTTACATTGTATTTTGAAAAAACCGCAGATAGTAAAGAGGCTGCAATATTAAACATGTTGTGGACTAAAGGATATGAAGAATCAGGAAACTTATGCGGAGGAGGACAATCATACAATGCAGAAAATGTAGCTAAAGCAATTAAAGAAAATCCCGTTTTATATAGACTATATGCAGAGGCTTTGCCTTTAATAACGAATTTAAAAGAATATCATAACCAAAATCAAGCATATAAACTTGCTGAAATAGCCCAATTTATTAAGACGGAAGAACATGTTGATGCTATGTTAGAAATGTTAAAAAGTGATATTGAAGCAAAAAATGCTTATCCTTTAGAAAGAAATTTGATTGCGGCAACAATCGATAAATATTTTGATGCCCCGGGAAAGAAAGATAGCTATATAAAATTATATAAAAACTTATCACAATTCGACTATAGGGATTATAGCAAGTTACTAGAATCACCTGAAAAAGCGGATGCTTATTATGAACTTATAACATCAGATAAATATAACTTTACACCTGATGAGCTTGCGGAATTAAACAGACAAGTTTCATCAGGTTATTATCACGCTAATCCGCAAAGAATAAAAATTTTATTAGACAAAAATATAGATTTAAAAAATGCTTTAGAAGCGGAACAGTATATTAATCAAGTTAATAATCTTGAATTTACTTCTGCAATAATGGAATCTAATAATATTTCTGAGATTTATCAGCATGTATTTAAAAGTAAGTGGTTTGATAATTTAGGAAAAACTACACAAAATAATCTTGACGGAATGAGAAATTACTGTGCAAATTGGGTTGACAAAAAAATAGACACAGAAAAATTGGCAACCTGCATAGAACTTAAAGACATGCTGCATCCTGCAATATTTAATCAAATGACTTCAGGTATGTTCAGTTCTTGCTTAAAACATTTGGTAAAAGACGGTATTATACCAAAAGATAATATCGAAAGAATAAAAACATTCAGCAGAATATACCGTGAAGGTGCAGGTTTTGATGATGCTATATATAATAAAGCAAAAGAATATTTATCAACATCTGAAAGTCAGAATGAATATACTCTTTTAATGTACTATAAGATTGTAAAAGAAGGGCTTGATAAAGAAACAATAGAAACTACTTTAAATAATGCAAAGGCTAAGAAAAATCAGATTAAATCAGGTTTAGAAGATATTACTGATAATGATATAGAAAAATTCTTTGCAGAAAATACTGCAGGTATTCAAGAAGCCATAAATCTAATAGGCAGACCTGCTTTTGAATACTCATTTACTTCAAAATTTGACGGAATGGAAAGACTTTGTGAAGCAGCAGAAGAATTGTACAAAAATTATAACGACCTTATAAGAGTACTTAATGATGTAAAAAGTGACAAATCAATAGAGCCGAAGATGTTAGAACAACGTCTGCCTGAATTGGAAAAAATGATAGCAGATGAAGCTAAACTTCTAAATAGCATAAAAACAGCTCTTTCAGATAAATCTATTGAACCACAAGACAAAATAAAAAAATTGGAAACTTTGGGTGCATTAAAATTACATTGTAACAGTGAAGAATTTAATAGTTTTATTGATTTAATTAAACCTAATAAACCGACATCTGCACAAGTACAGCAGGCTGTTCAAATTTGGTCTAACCCAAAAGCATTCTACGAAGACAAGTGGAACGCATTTTGTGAAGCATTTGGTGTAGAAAAAGACAACGCAAAAGTAAAAGCTTTCTTTGAAAAACGTGCAACAGTAAATGCTAAAGGATTTAAAATTCTTAACGGTGTAAAATCAGCTGACATGCAGCAATTCTTGAGTTCAATTGTACGTGAACAAAATCAAAAGGTTTGGAATAACGCAATAAATAAAAAAGTTTTTGATGTGGTTGGTGCAACTTATACAGAAGATGTTTCAAAAAAATTAGAACTTGCATCAAGTCCTGATTTGGATTTAATCTTAGCTGCAGAAGATGGTTTCAAATCAAATTTCAGATTGATGATTGTAAGACTTGGCGAACAACCTGAGATGAGTGTTAAAGAAACTTTCGATAATCTTCCGCAAAACATTAATACTAAACGCCAATATGCAGAACACCATGTTGATTATGACAAAGTCACGACACCTGATAAAGATTCCTATAAAACAGTCAAGATAAAAGTTGATGCAGAAAAAACAAGACAAAATTGCGTTACAAATTTGGTTAATGAGTTTAATGATGTTTCTTTCCAAAGTCTGCCAAAAGAAGAAACACAAGAAATTTTAAATGCACTTAAAAAAGAACTTGGAATAGAATTAAAAACAATATTAGAACCGCAATATGATGCTGATGGATATTTAATCGGGGAAAAAGAAGTATTCCAATTCTTCAATGCTGACGGAAGTCCTATTACATTCAATAACCTCGGTAAAATGATGTCTGTTATTAAAAAAGCAATAAATGCAAACGATTTTTGGTCTAAAAAGAATCCGAATGCACAAATCGAACAAAATAGAAACACCTTCTACGACCACATTATGAAAAGTCGTGACGAAGAAATATCAAATGCTGAGAATATAAAATCAGACAAAACAACAGAAGTTTCTATTCAGCAGGTTGATATGAATGAAATGCCTTACGGTTTAATGCTAGGTGCAAAATTATGCTGTACAAGTCCTACAGGAGGTAATGGATTCTCCGCACCGACTTATGTTATGAATAAATGTATTGGCGCATTTGATATTAAAGACGGCAAAATACCTGTAGGCAATACTATGATGTACCTTGCGGAAATTGAAGGCAGAACAGCTCTTGTTTTAGATAATATCGAAGTTAAATCAGGATATCAAGACAATGTAGTGCGTGATGCATTTATGGATTACGTAAAAGAATGGTGCGCAGAAAAAGGGCTCAGAGATATTCCTATTTATGCAGGTCCGAACAGACACAAATTTGAGATGGGGAAATCTTATCCGATTGAAAAGCACGATGTCAAAATAATCGGATCGACAGGATTGGATGAAATATATATTGATTATAAAGGTAAATATATAGTTGATGGTAACAGCTCTATTGATAATGTAAATATGTATGTAATTCGTCCTCCGAAACCGGAACCCTCTCCCCAACCCTCAATCACAGGCAATAATCCTGTAGGTCAGGTTACACCTGACAGAAATGGCGGCGTTCATACCGCAGCACAGACCGGAAACGGTATTGGCTTTAATCCCAGAGTTGCTCCACAAGCACAAAATCCTGTTTCAAACACTGTTAATCCGCAAGTAGCGAAAATCACTGCCGAAGTTGCCGGACAAAAAATTAACGCAATAAAGCTTAAAGCCGATATAGAAAGAAGTGTTCGCAAAAACCTGTTAGACGGTTTTGAAGCTCTAAGCTCCGACAAAGCACTTAGCATTGATGAAAAGATTTTTGCTCTGCTCAAAGACACCAAAGATAATTCAAAAATCGACCAAAACAAAATCACGGAAATCCGCAAAGAAATACAAACACTTGCTCAAACAAATCCTGAAGAAGCACGTAATTTGGAGCTTGTACTTAACGGACGAACAACAACTAAAAAATGTTCAGAAACTACAAGAGAAGAAATTAGCGCTATTGTTCAGCACCTAAGACGTCAATTTGAACTGGAAAAAGCAGAAATCACAGCAAACTTAGAACGCTTGGGCGCAAAAGAACTCGGAACATTTACAAATCGTGTTAAAAGTGACATGAGCGAGTTTGATAAGATTGCAAACTTTGCACTTAATAATCCTGATAAACCGTTTGAAATGGCAGTTCGTGATGTTAGAGATAACTATGGCGGAAGAATTGAGCTTAATTCCGTTGATATGAAAAATGCTTTGCCGGAAGTTCAAAAACTTGTCAATGAAGGAAAAACTGACGAAGCCGGAAAACTTGCAATGGAAAAAATATCCGTACAAGTTGCAGATTTTATGCGCAAAATCATTAATGATCCGAAACACGCATTTGAAATCACACGTGTTTCAAACTACAAAGACAGCGCAAATATTACAATGCTTGATAAAGTAAAGATGTTCGAACTTCAAAAAGAAGCTCTGGACAGCGGAATGCCGATTGTTGTCGAGAGTTGGCAAATTAAACAACAAGGCTCTGCTTACCCTGCTTTCCAAGTAAATGTAAAAACAAAATCCGGCAAAGTTTTGGAGATTCAAATTAGGCTTGATGAAGTCGGTCAATACGCAGAAATTGAACATTATATCTATGACTTGATGACAGGTAAAGATATTATCGGCAGAAAAGAAAAAGTTGCACCTCTGTTTGAGCCATTGGAAAAAAGCTTAAAAGAAAACTTAACAGAAGAAGAATATGAAACATATTATCTCCCATATACAAGAGCGCAATATCACCATCGCTTGCTGAAGGCTTTGGGCATTGATACCCCGGAACCGAGGTTGGAAGACTTCCCTGCGCCTCCGGGTAAGACTTTTGATGCTCGTTTGAAAGCAGAAAATCTTTTCTTGCTCCACGATTTGGAAAAGAAAGTTAAAGATGAAGAACTCACCTCAGACCAAGCCTTAGAAATATACAACAAGGCAGTCGAAGAAAGCACAATTCCTCAAAATCCTGCAAACCACACAGGCTTAACAACAACTGCACAGGAAACACAAGACATCCTAACCCTGCAAGCGTTGCAACAAAATCTAAAAGAAAACAATGTTTCTTATGAAATAATGCAGGATAAAGAGGGCAATCAGATTATACGTGTTGTATCCGATTATAAATTTGATGATATTAACGGAATGACTGATATTAAATATAATATCTACAAATACGAAAAAGACGGAACCGTAACAAAAACCGAAAACATTCCGCAAAAAGAAGTTAAAGCAAAATTCGGGAAAAATTGGAAAATTGTAGACAACAGCGTGTCTTCAAATTCCGGAACATTGAATAGTACACTTATTCCTTTTAGTTCAAATTTAAGAATCCCCTCTTGGCTCAAGAATTCTTTTGGATTTGGACTAAACAGTCATCCTGCCATAAAAATAAGTGATATTACTAAACCTACAAAACAAGCAAAATTCGCAAAACCTTTAGAACAAAATAGCCCGATTTACAGAGATATAAACAAGCTTAGTGAATATTTGAGCGCAAAATTTGAAGAACAAGCCGGAAATATTACATCATCAGAAATACAAGAAATAGTTAAAAATATTAGTACAAAATATAATGTATCGGAAGATATTGTACTTTCAATTATATCCAGATTGACTCAGTTCGGCTCTTACAAGCAATTAGATGTATTGGGAGCAAGACTTAAAGAAATGGGTATAGAAAAATTTTATATCGAATCTTATATTGCAAGAAATGATACTATGACTGATGTATCTAAAAAGACTTCCTTAATTGGTATTTCAACAAATGCAAGTCTTTATTATATACAATCACAAAAAGAACAATTCAGTTTAGCAACCGGAACAGGAAAAGAAGCTTTAATATTAGATGATGCTTCTTTGAAATATATGGAAAAATTAAAACAAAATAATGATCCTGAATATAATGAAATACTAAAAAATATTAAAACCGGCACATTAGTATTAATTAATTTAGACGGAACAGGTTTGCAAGTTGAAAATCAGTATTTCTCTTATACTGCTTTTGACGGTGGACAAAATCTTGCTTCGCTTACTGAAGCTGTATTACAACAAGCAAACGGGAAATCAAAAAACTTAAATTCAGTTTTAAATAGTTCTTTTGCTAAACGTATTGAAGCACTTTTTGGAATAGATATTGCTCAAAAAATTGAAAACATTAATATTGAATCACAAGCACAAAATCCTGAAACAATATCAGCACAAATAAGACAAAAAGTTCCTAGCAGTGATGATATAAAAATGACAATAGATGAGATTATTAATCAAAGATTAGGCAAAGATTGCTCTCAAATAGACAGAATTACTGCGACAACTGCTCTTGGAAAATATTACGACAATTTCGGAAGGATATACTCTTCGGAAGGTATGGCAGAGCTATTAAAAACCAGACACAACCAAATACAACAAATTGTTCAGAATTTGGGTAAAAGCATGGACGACGTAGTATTCTTTGCGCCATATATAAATAAAAGTTTTGGCTTAATAGCTCAAATGTATTCTAAAGTAAATGATATTCCTGCTGATAATTTTGTAGTTTTTGGCGGAGCACACCATAAAATGTCAAAAAGAAATGATGCAGCTTTACCTGACGGAAAAGTAATTGTATTATTAGATGATGTTATCGGTTCAGGAAATTCCGCATTAAGCCAATTAGTGATGAACTATTCTGAATTTGTGCAAACACATCCGAATTCTAATATTATATTTTCACCTATTGTATGCGCAAATTCCGGAATAAAAGCTATAACAGAAAATATATCAGGTAAATGGAACGGTCAAGATCGTACCGGTAAAGATTTCTTATTGGTAGATGAAGAAAATATGTTTAGTTTGTATGATTCAAGATATAATGCAGGCGATATGCCATTTAACATTAAATATTCAATTGACTCAAATGCACTTAAAAATTTTGATTATCAAAAAATGCCATATCCTTCTTTCTTAACAGAAAAAGATATTAATGATATTAACAACGGTAAAGTTATATCCGGCACAAACGGAAAAATTCCCGGCTGTTTTAATGAAATAAAAGAAATAAATATGTTTATAAAATTAAATAATGATAACGATGGTTATGGCAATAACGGATTGTGTATAACATTTCCATACATGACACCGGATAACAGTTGTAGCATAAGCGCACCTTTGTTACTGCATTGTCTTAGCAATCCGCAAGACGGAACAAATCTAAAAGCCGCAGATAGCAGCAATTTCAAAATTGTTAACACAATTATAGCCAACAAAAACAATCAATAGATACTTTGTTTGCATAAAATAAAATTACATAGTATTTTTATAAAAAATAGGATAAAATAAAATTATGAATAACAAAATTAATCAAAACAAAATCAGCAATACTCAATTTAACGGCATTAAGCCAAAAGTCGGCGAGGTACAGACTGTGGAAAAATTTATAAAAGAAATCGTTACCGATACAGTTGAACGTGCGGAAAGATATGTCGCAGATTACGGAAGTTTTACTTTCCCCACCAAGAAATTCAAAAATCCTGACACAAATCTTGTTGTTGATGAGTTTTGGCTCGGGATTGAACAACCCCCCAGAGGAATCGAAAACTTCCAAAAAAACAGGGGCGTAAAACTCTTTGCTTCAAAAAACAACAAAATTGTTGAAGTTCTACTTGAATATGGAACTAAAGACGAAATTCTTGCCAAAATAAAAAGCGAGGATTTCGCTAAAAAAATAGAAGAACAAACTAAAAATCTGTCATATCACCTTGAAGACTTATAGTTGATGTGTCTTCAGATAATCCGGTCGTACTCACCCCTGTGGCATTAGTGTCCAATAAAATCAAGTTTACACAATTCCCCTCTCCAAGTGGGAGAGGAACATCCGTTGCTGAAAGGCTGTGTCTTGAAGCTTACGGATGTGGTGAGGGTTTAAATTGAACAGCATTTTAGCTGTAATGTGCATTTATGCTCGGTTTAAATATTATACCCTGATGTGTACCCTAAAAAGTGGACAAAAATCTCACTTGAGAGGTTTTAGAAAAAATAGAAAGGGTATAACAATAAAATTTTACGAAAAAACAAAAGTAACTATATCGAATATTGCAGTAAAAATATCCAAAACTGTCATACTGAGCTTGTTTCAGCATCTTAAAAGTTATAAGATCCCGAAACAAGTTCGGGATGACGATGTAACTGAATTTATGGTAATTTTACTGTAAAATAGTATATAATTACCAAAATAAATTCTAAATTTAGAACAAAATCCAAATTTATTAACAGTATTGTCTAACAAAATATTTTACCTCATCCCCCAAGTGTCGAATTTATTTTAATCTCCGATTTCTGCATTATTAAAACGGAGAAAACATTGTGCCGAAAATTGACTACAAAAAAGGAGATATGAACACTATTATAAAACTTTCTCAAGATGGCGACATTAAAGCTCTTGAGGAATTAATAAGACGTATTCAAAAAAAAGTGTTCGGAATGTTTTCCTACCTTACAGAATCAAGACAAGATATTGCAGATCTGACTCAGGAAGCGCTTTTAAAAACCGCCAGATGCATTAAAACACTTAAAGAGCCCAACTGTTTTAACACTTGGTTAAATCACATTATCACAAATACATTTTACGACTACGGGAAAAAGCATACCCACGATAAAGACATTGATTTTGATGAAGACAAATTGCTTGAGCTAAAAGACAAGCTAGGCTGCGAACCCGGAGAGAAATGTCTGTTTTCCGAAATGGATAAAATTATTAAAACAGCACTTTTAAGCTTGCCTCAAAATCTTCGAATCGTTATTGTTTTACGTGAATACGAAGGACTTAGTTATGAAGATATTTCAAAACTAACAAACGCAACAATCGGAACGGTAAAATCCCGTATATCAAGAGCAAGAGGGAAACTGCAAGAACAGTTAAAAGAATTTATATAAAATCAAAGCCCCCTCTCCCTGTGGGAGAGGGCTGGGGTGAGGGGGCAGACGCAATATACCCTCTTTATATGGAGAACAAATGGAAATAACTTGTTTACAAATGGATGTCTTAATATCATTTTACATAGACGGAGATTTATCAGAATCTCTCAAAGCTAAAGTAGAAGAACACTTAAAAGAATGCCCCGTTTGCAGAGCAAAGTTAAATATTATCAGTTCGCTATTTACTGATGTAAAAAAGAACCTAAAAGAAAAAAAAGACGAAGTCTATTTAACGAAATTACATTCATCAGAGCAGTATCAATTTTTCAAAAAAAATCTATCAGCATATATAGACAATGAACTTCCGGAGGAGGAAAACGTAAAAATGAGAAAATATACAATTGGAAATAAACAAGCACGTAAAGAATTGGAAGACAGCTATCACATAAGAAAACTTATAAAAGATTCATTTCGCAAGGCAAAAACTGAATCTAAACCGGACTTTTCAAAAAAAATAATGAAACAAATTAACACGACAGACCAAAACGAACTTGGGTTTAATCCGCTTTTATCAGTAGCTTTTGCGTTTGTTATGAGCGTTCTGTTAATAAGCGCAATAATTGTATATTTGCTATCTCTGGATTAGCAGTTTCACTTTTCGGCAAAATACTGCAGAAGTACAAAATATCTGTATATCTGCAGTATTAATCTTCAAGTCTTAATCTTTATATTGGACATTACTTCTCAAATACAATTTCATCATCTTTTGAGTCAATTTTGATGCAATCTCCGTCAATAAATTTTTGGCTTAAAATAAGTTTTGATAACGGATTTTCAACAAGCTGTCTGATT
>CADBXV010000008.1 GCA_902798645.1 uncultured bacterium | reverse complement strand
AAAATTGTATACTTCATTAAAATTTATTGTGCAATTTGGATTTATATGCAAAACACTTATGTGTTTTACATTTTCTGATACCATATAGCTTTTTCTATTTGTCGTATCAAAATTTACAATTTCAGAAAGTTTTTTTATTGTGTAGTCTTGGTTCATATTTTTTAAATCTTCAATTACTTTGTAACGCTTAGCATCATAGAAATTAGGATTCAATACATTATCCAACAATTCATTATAATTTACCTTTGTAACGGAAGGGTTTTCTGATAATATATAATTCTCTGTTTTACTACAATTTTTAATTACATTTGCAATTGCGTACATATCATTTGTTTTAGTAGCAATTTTTACAGGGACTCCTAATTTTTCTTTAACTATAAAACCTATATCTTTGCAATTACACATATATATATAATTTGAAATATTTTCTTTTTTTAGTAGCATTAGACAAGTTTTGGTTCGAGTTCCAGCTTGCGCAAATGTTACGGCAGGTAATTCTATAATTGTCTTAATTGAATAATTTTTAAGTAATTCTTCTCTATATAATTCATTAAAACCTTTTGCTGAAAACACTGAATCCGGTAAAACTATCGCCAAATATCCACCTCTTTTGAGCAATTTAATACATTTATCTAACATTAATAGCTCTGAAGGAACGGAAGTATATAAATTGTTTATTTTATCAAGTATAGGATAGTTTTTTAAATCCAAATCTTTTATTAAATATTCAGCTCCAAATGGTGGATTTGTAAATATCAAATCTACTTTATTATAATATTTATCAATATAACTTTCTCCAGAGATACTGTTACCAATTTTTATATTAGATATATTACAACCAAGTAATAATGTATTAATTTTTGAAAGCCTTACCATTCTTTCAACTTTATCTTGACCAAACATTCCATTATTAATAAATTTTTCAATAAGCTCTGCTTTATTTTTTAATTTTGAATCTTGTATATATTTAATGTACCTATTTGAAGCTTCAATGAGCAAAGTTCCAACACCACAAGTAGGATCCATTATAGTAAAGTTTTCTGCTATTTGATTATTGATATATTTATCTTTTTTTATATATTCAAATATTATATCTAACATAGGTTCAGATATTTCAAACGGGGTCATATATTGAGCATCTTCCTTGTTATTTCTAAAATTTTCTCTAACAAAATGCCCAAAACATTCATTTATAATATCAAAATTTGTATATTGTCTATTTTTTAATAAATATAAAAAATCAATTTTTTCAATTTCACTAACTAATTTTTCTGCCAACTTATTATCAGAAGCTTGCAAATTTAATGAAGGAGTTGAACCAAAAATATTTGTAGAATCATCATTAAAAAATATTTCGTTTTGTGATTCTATGTTAAATAAATTAATTATCCCCGAAGCGATAGCATTACTATCCCCGACGGTTTCTTGAGCAATTTTTCTGACATATTTTAAATTAAACTTAATATTTTTCTTTGCTAATGAATAGCTTATTGCTATCAATTTAATTATTTCATCTAATTTTGCATTTGAATCATCTATTCTTCCATAGGAATAATAATATTCTCGCAGATTTAATAATATATCATAAAATAAAGAATAACTTACGCCTTCATTCATATATAACCTCCAAATTCGATGATAAAAGTATAGCTTAAAAAATATAATAAATCAAGATACATATCCTGAATTTAGATATATATCTTGGTTACCTTTTTTATTACTTCTTCTTTGCTTAAGTTATAAGAATACATGCATTTTTAATATTATTTTTCTATTATTGTTCCTTTTTTAATGTGATAAGTAATGCCGTATTTATTACAAAATTTTATAGTTTTAGTTGCACAGCTATTAAAAAAATCCTTGTGTGTTTTATATGCAGTTACTTCTTTGTTATAATTCATTCTCCCGAAAATAATTTTATCAGCGAATTTAATTGCACATAGAATTTTATTTAAATCTTGATTATAGATATTTGGAGTTGGATACGGCTCAATACTTACCCAAGTTTTACAACCGGCATCATGTAAAGCTTTAAGAGCATTTAACCGTTTCTTTATTGGTGCAGCTCCCGGTTCAATCTTTTCTCGAAAGTCCTCATCAAGTGACACTAGTGTGATACCATATTCATTATCTTTTGATAAATTAGATAGTTCTATCGGTAAAACACCTTTTGTAAGAATTGAACACTTGATGCCTGCATTATTTAATTTCTTAATCACTTCTATACTCATTTGTTCAATTTCTGGATATTCATACATAAATGGGTCTGATGAAAAGCACAATTGAACTGCTTGAATTTTATTCTTTAATTTTGGTATTTCTTTGTCTAATAATTCTATTGTGTTAGAAACTAAATACGGTTCAAGCCAATCGTTATATGTCTTTACTTGACCAAATCGTTTTTTCATCATAAATGCATAACATGGGTATTTGCAACCGTGAGTACAGCCTTGAATATGATTTATAGTATAATCACCGTACTCTACACCAGTTTTATAGAGTAAAGTTTTTCTTTTAATATATCCTTTAACTTTTTTCATTTAGCAACACCTCTATGAACAAAACTAACATTGCTACGAGTAAATATAGCATTAAAATTATTCTTCAGTTCGTTTTTTATATCATTTCTATAGCCATCTGATGGGAATATTGGATGTTCATCTAACACTTCCCATAATTTGTTAAAGGGAACATTAGATTGTCCATCAAATACATCCTGAAGGTATTCTGCTATATCTTTTATGTAGTAGCAAAATTCATCTGTTGCCGTCGTAAAAAATCCTTTTCCGTCAAAGTCAAGCATAATTTGATGTTCTTTTCCATGTGTATTTTTCGTAGATGATTTTCCTCCAAAAGTTTGCCAAGCACTTTTCTTGTATAACTGGAAACCTTTAAGGTTGCTTGTACAATGAATCAGATTATACACAATTGCATTCTTTTCATTAAAAAACGGAAAAGCAGCAATATAATATTTACGAGAGTTATTTTTTCTAAGTGCTTTTATGATATCTTTTATACGATTTTCATAAGCAGTTTTGTTACTACCATAAGGTATAAGATTTTCTAGTTCTGTTAAATAAGTTTGCTCATATTTGCTGCGTGCCTCATCTTTTTTAACCATTTTGACGGCTCGCATTGAGTCTGACACCATATGATTAATAATTATTTCACACCAATTATTTAAATATGGCAAAATTGAATTCCAGTCGATAGTTGCTTGGTAAGGGTCATAGATTAATAAGTAATGTTTATGTTTATTAGCATCTATTGAGTGTCCCAGTTTCTTTGCTAACTCATTACCATCTCCTGTTGAAATATGGCAGTGAAAATTGCCACTTTCTTTTGGCATTAAACTTGCAAGATGTTCTGTTTTTTCTTTTGCTAAATCATTAAAATATAGATCAATTTGCTTTCCATAATATTGACCGGCTGCTTCACGTAAATATTTAGCAACACGTACTGGAGTTCCAAATATTTGTTTGCCATCATCATCTATATATTCACCGCTATTTGACATACAATCAATAAAAACTATTCCATCGCAATATTGGTTTTGTAGTAATTTCTGTGCCCAAGTCCTAACGTATTTTTCGATTAATTCAAATTTCTTTACTGTATGTGGATTTGCATGATCAATGATTTTTTTACTTGTACTCACTAATAAATTCCCCATATATCGGTATTACGCATAATTCTTATAAGATTATCGACAACACCTATTACTATGTGCTGATTATAGCATAAATATAAAGTGTGTTCTTTTGTAAAATCTTTTCTGCTTTTTCGCTTTTTTAACTTCTTTCATGTATTGTGTTTCGTGATAGATGGAGGGGTTTATGGAAGAAGCAGGATACAATATTACAAATAAAGAATTTAAACAGATTAGCAAATGGGCAGAGAATATTTATAATATAGCCGTTATAGTTGATTATTTTGTTATCAATCAGCCTGAAATAGAGGAATGTTATAACCTCGCACCTGTAATTAAAAATTTAAGAGATAACGCAGATTTATTAAATGCGTTTTTTATTGATAACGAAAAACAATAAATTTTAACTTTACCAAAAAAACCATACTATACCAAAAAAAGCGTTCTATACCCAAAAAACCGCTTTAAAAAATTTCTTGCTATTATTGGAAAGTAGCCGACCGGTGTGAGTAAATAATGAGTAAATATGAGTAAATCGGTTTTTTTGGTAAAGTTGCACTTCCGACCAGCAAAACCCCTATAACGAGCGACTTTCAGAAAACAAAATAGTCAAACTTATAAAACCGTACTACTCGTCAAACTACATTAATTTTATCTGTCTATTTATAAATAATCTACACCAAAAATTCGCATTAAAAAAGAGGGCTGAAACCCTCTTAAATATTAAAAACTCCCCAGGTTGGACTCGAACCAACAGCCTACCGGTTAACAGCCGGTTGCTCCGCCATTGAGCTACTGAGGATTATACCGAGAGCGCATCGCCCTCACAATTCCTATAATACCAAATAATTTTTTTTTGTAAAGAGTTTTTTATAATATTATATTTTCTTTTTTGTTTTTTATTTATACAAAACTTCTATCTTCTATATTTTTGAACATTTTATCGGTTGCCAATTCTTGAGAAATTGGACTTCTTCCTAGAAATTCTCTCTTTTCTGCAGATTCCTTTGAATAATCTGCCCAACTTACTTTTGCATACGCAACATGCTCAAATTGGTTTGTTCTTTCACTCTTTGGGGTTTCATGAAAATGCACAAACGTATCAAACTTTTCTGCTA
Organism: uncultured bacterium; assembly: GCA_902798645.1. Classification (GTDB taxonomy): domain Bacteria; phylum Cyanobacteriota; class Vampirovibrionia; order Gastranaerophilales; family Gastranaerophilaceae; genus CAG-196. The sequence continues at coordinate 32,392 of CADBXV010000008.1, read as the reverse complement.
AATCACGTATAAATGAGATTTTAGCAAATCTCTCTTTTATCTCTGGTAAAATATTACCATCCTCTATATACCTGCTACCTTCTTTTGAAAGCTTTACTGTTTCACCTGTTATGTACTTTACATTTTTATCTTTATTAAACAATACATTTGAAGTTTTAGTAAAATATAACCCTGCTTTCATGGAAGGATTTATTTCAAAATTGTTTACTGACGAGATACGCATATTTAACTCCTTAAAATAGATCTTTTTCTTATGTTAAAATTATATCATGGAAAAATTACCTTTAAAAAATTATGCTCACATAGGAGATGCCGTTTGGGAAGTTTTTGTGCGTGATTATGTAATACAAAAAACCTCCAATTCCAAACAGCTTCATAAAATGACAACAGATAGAGTCAATGCAACCTTTCAAAAAGATATGCTGGAATTCATATCGGATAGTTTAACTGAAGATGAACAAGAGCTTGCACGCAGAGGTCGAAATCTGCCAATTCCAATCGGCAGAAAATCAATTCAGCATGACTACCGCTTAGCTACCGCTTTTGAAGTCCTTATTGGATACTGGTATCTATATAACAAAGAAAGATTACAATATTTTTGGGATATATTCAAAAATCTGGATTCTTTTATTTAATTAATTATGCTTTATCAATCCGAAAAAATCAAACTTTTTTGGTTTTTCTATATTTTCCTCTTTTGGTGCATTTATAATTACAAGAACTTCATCCTCACCGGACATTTTAAGATTATTCCTTGCTATCGCCTCCAAACCGGTTACATTCGAAAAATTTTTTATATTATCATTCAACTGGTCATTTAATGCTAATGCAGCATCTCTGGTTTTTGTAATTTGTATTATTTTTGCTTTGTAAGAAACTATCTTTGATATATTCAAAACTGCACTTATTGTTATTTGAATTAGGCATAATAATAAAATCATCGTCAAAAAAGAATAATAAAATCCATTCCCTACAGAATTTGGTTTGCTCGATTTGAACTCGCCGCTTCTCTTTTCTTGCTGTATTACTCGTTTTTGCTTTGACTTTTTAAACATTATTTATTTTAACTTTAAACCTGTTGAAAAACTTACTGCTTCTGATCTATTTCCGTTTGCATAGTATGATTGCGCAACACCTAACTCAAATTTTAGAGTATCAGCATACTTCTTTAGAGCAGGTGTATAAACTATTGTAATTTCATTTTTATTCTTTTGCGATTGCACGTAATTGGAAAATGAATTCTTAATCGTCAGCCTATCAGACAAATGCCATTCCGGCGTTAACCTGATAGAACTCCACTGACTATTTTCTAATTCCCTATTTGCAGACTGCTTTAAAGCTGTTTCAAAAGAAAAGTACTTTGGACTGTCATACCTCAAAAAAAAAGTTGCAGTTGATTCTGGCTGAGCATACGACAGTTCTTCTGCAAATCTTGTTCCGTAGCTTATACCTCCTGCATTGGCCACAACACTTGCTCTTAAAGGAATGATGTCACCAAGGGTAGATCGATTGACCATTGATCGGGCTAACGCGCTTCTCGAAGTGTTCGTATTTGATGTTATATTCAAGACCCCCGCCGGCAGGGTCAACTTCAGCTGGGGGACGTTCACCTCCGGCTTCTCTACATCCGCATCCAAATAAATGGTTTCGATGAGATTGTCATCATATTCGACCTGTCCGTTAATCCTATACTTTTCTTTAACCAGTTCCTGAGCCGGGGTCGGAAGCTGGATAAGCGTTAATATAAGTGCTATATATAATATTTTTTTGAACATACTTTTATATTAGTCTAAAAAAAAAGGAATTTCAAATCATGAAGTTTTATTAATTTTATTATTTTTTTTATTATGCTTTTATATTTCCTTTTAGGGAATTTAAAAAGTTAACATTTAGTTTATAACTATCTTATCAAGAGGAGATTATATATGAAAAAAAGTTTATTTATTGTAGCATTAGGGTTTTTTCTTACAAATTGCTGTTCTTATGCAGAAAATTCGGTTGCTGTTGTTGATTTACAGAAAGTCGTCAGCAACTCATCTCAGGTCAAACAGCTTAATCAGGAACACGCAAAGAAAATGGAGGAGCTTAACAAGATTATCGTCAATGCAAGAGGAGAAATTGCTAATGAAACTGACGAAAATAAAATTATTAAAATAGAAGAAAAATACACAAATGAATTTAATACTAAAAAATCTTTATTAGAAAAAGACTATAACAATCGATTATCTGCAATAGAAAAAAATATCAAAGACGAAATAACTAAAAAAGCTCAAAAAGAAAACTACGACTATGTTTTTGCAAAAAGTGTTCTTTTGTATGGCGGAAAAGACATAACATCAGAAATCAATGTTAAATAAATATGAGTATGTTATTTTATAACAATCTGTAATAAAGAAAAAATAAAGATTTTTTAAAGTGATATACTATTTTATATTACCTTGTGCTATAATGGCGGTATAAACTAAAAACAAGGAGCGATACACTATGAATAAAAAATTTATTATTTCTTTAGGTTTGGCTGCTATAATCTCAACAACAATCGCAGCTTATGCAGATTCAACAATTTACACTGACGGAATTGGCAGAATTCATTTTCTTGGCCGTGATGCGGCAAACAATAAAGCCGGAAATTATAATTATACAAATTCTGCAGAACAAGATTTAACAAGAAGATTATATGAAAAAACTTCTGGTGAAGTGGTAAATGATTCTACTTATTCACAACACCCTCTAAAGAATTATGAAAACACATTCCCTGATTCAAGATTTGACTCAAATTATTGGAAAAACAGATCTGCAAATAGAACAGAAGAAGACTATGCTGAAAATGCAGAAAAAGCAAAGAAAACAACTGTAACTGCAACAAAAGGTGCAACTGATTATTCAGGACAATACGCATACGGTTCTACAATTTTGGACAACCCATCTGAAAAAAATGTTGTTAAAACAACCGCAAAAAAACATTGGTGGAATAAAAAAAGTAAAAAAAATAAATAAAATACTATAAACATAAAATAGCGCAAGGCAATAATCTTGCGCTATTTTATTGTTTGGATTATTATATTTTAGTATTCCCGGATCGTCTAGCGGCAGGACTGAAGATTCTGGCTCTTCCAACGGTGGTTCGAATCCATCTCCGGGAGGTTTTATAAATAAAAAATCAACCTCTTATTAAATTATGGATTTTATTGATAACATTAGGAATAGCATTGATTTTTTTCTGCGGAATAATATAACTCTTTCACGCAAAAACTATTCTGAAAAAGCTGAAAGTATAAATAAAACTTCGTTTTCAGATAAGCAGAAGGAGATTTTAAATAGAATTAATGAAATTTATGATCTCAGATTAATACAAAATAGTACTAATTTTAATTTTTTGATGAATTTATACTACATAATTCTTTTTGATAAATATTTGTCTAAAAACTCTTCCGACAATATTTCTATTCTCGACATAGGTTCTAAAAATTGGGAATACGTCAAAAGTGAATATTTATTTTTTAATTCGTTTTCCAAGCAAACATATCTTACCGGCATTGAGCTTGATGCATACAGATTATGCACAAACTTATACAACCGTTATGAAATCGCAAAATTCCATTCTAAAGATTTGCCAAACACAAATTATATCGCAGGAGATTTCTTAAATCACAACAAAAAATATGATTACATAATATGGATTTTACCTTTTATTACAAAATACCCTCTTATAAAATGGGGGCTTCCGCTTAAATATTTTAAGCCGAAAGAAATGCTGAAACACGCATACAATTTACTCAATAATGGCGGAGAACTGCTGATTATAAACCAAGGCGAAGAAGAATATAAGATTCAACAAAACTTAAATAAAGACCTTGAACTAAAAGCCGAATACTACGGACTAATCGAAGATTTTTTTGATACATACAAAAATAAGCGATTCTGTTCTAAAATAGTTAAAAAATAGTCTTTTTATTCTGCGCAATAATTACCGTTACCGTCATTTAGAGGATCACATTTATATCCTTTTCTATAGTATTGTTTTATCATTATTATTTGAGAAGATGAACAATAGCTTGCGTCACCCAAGTTTGCTCTTTCAAAGCATTCTTTAGTTACACCCTTTTTTTGCAATGTTTTAGGAAAACAATCTTGCGTATAAACAGGCTCTACTATTCCATCGAATGTTCTTTTATTTTGCAAAGTTTCTATTGATTCTGATGATTTTTCGCTGTATATTGGAGCTTCCGCTTCCGCTATAATTGCATACAGATTATTAATATCATTTAATTTCAGGCCCTCTTTACAATATATACTATAATATGCATTTTCTGCTGCAAAATTAGCTACATAATATCGTTTTTTATCACCTCTTACATTAAAAATTATACCATTTTTTAGTGTTATTGTTTTATTTATAGGATAACTTTCATAAACACCACTAATATCTCCAAGATTATATGTTACAGTTTTTCTTACTGTTACATTTCTTTTTTTATCTATTGGAAATGTTATCTCTAACAAACCCTCCATAGCCCTAACATTATAATCATTAACTCTTAAAGGCATATTAAAACCTGCTTTTTTTGCACCGCAATACATATCATCTCCGCAGTCTGACCAAGGATTCGGCATTGCATATAGATTTATTGCGGTAAATACCGACAGAAACAAAACTAACATTAAAAATAGTATCTTTTTCATATTAATTACCTTTTTCATATTACTTTTCATATAATCACAAAATCTTACTATACAGCTTTGTTATTTTTATACCTTAAATATAAAGACATATCTGTTAATAAAAATAACATATTTAACATATAAAGCCATATTACCCAATCATAATAAAAAAACAATTTGTGTATAATACCGCAAATATACCCTGTCAGTATTAAACAGGAAAACGTAAAACTTTTGCCCTGAACACATTTTGCTCTGTACGTTTTATATGCCGCAATAGGCCAGCTTACACCGAAACATATCATCATACCGGCTTCAAATACACTCATTTCTACCTCCTTAGCTTCCGCATGATTATACTATCACAAATTTAAACACTCTGCACTATGTATTCCGTTTCAAATCTATAAGCTTCAAAGGTTTTTGAAAAATGCTCAGGAAGCATTCCTGCTTTTATTTTTAGAGATTTTAAAAACATCTCTTTATCAGGAATTTCTTCCCAAACAGAAGGTAAATATACTGCCTGAAATCCACCGTCTTTTATAATTATGCCGTCTTTATAAGGAACTATTTTATCCAGTAAATCCGCTTCATCATTAAATAATATTTTAACAGGTTGACTTAATATTGAGATATCTACTGTTAAATCTTTAACTTCAAATTCGTCAACAGGATTAAAACGAGGATCTCTGAACGCTGCATCTTTTGCATGTTGCACCAAATCATATATTAAAGGTTGGTGAGCAATAATAGAACCTATACACCCCCTTAGCATATTTTGCTTTTTTAATGTTACAAAACAAGCTCCTAATTCATTAAACACAGGAGCGTGAGCAGTATAAACTTTTTCTCCGGTAAAATGCGAAGATATAACATTTTTGCACAAATTAAGCATGTAATCAGAATAATATTCTTTTAAAAATTTATTTTTTGTTCCTTCGTATAAAAACCAAGCACCGTATCCGACAACTTTTGATTTGTCGCCTGATGAAACAGACGAATTCATCATATTTATCCTGATAAGGGAATAATTATTGTCATTTGCAAACTCTACTAAACCAAATATCCCGACAGCTCCGCAAGCTTGTTCATAACGCAAATTTTTAATATCACCTGTTTCTATCATTGTAGCTGTTTCGTCATCTATTTTTTTTGCATTTTCATCATTCAAAAAATGACTTAAATCCGATGATATAATAAATCCGAAATCTTTATTCGAATAATATTCATTAATTATTTTTTTTACTGTTTCAGGGTTTTCTCTGCCAACCAAAACAGGAATTATATTAACATTCTCAAAAACAGTTTGAATAATAGGAAGTTGTATCTCTATTGAATGTTCTTCCCTGTGACCTTCATCAAAGATTTTTGCATTAAATTTTTGTTCCAACTCTTTACATATTGCCTGATTTACTCCTATAGTTCCCATCGGGGTTTTCCACTCATCAAATGAAGAAAGAGCGATTCCTTCAAACGCAACTCTGTGCGCAGGTGCGATAATAAATATACTCTTAACGCATTTATCTAATTGATTTATTCCCTCATAAGCAAGTTGTCCCGAGTATACAAGTCCGGCATGAGGAACAATTACAGCTCTTGTTTTGTATTCATAAGAATTTCCGGAATTTTTAGCAAAACTGCATAATTGAGCATTTAGCTCATCAACATTTCCTGAATAAAAAGTATTTGCAACTGCAGGTGCTTTAATTTTTGCCATAAAGATATTATAATATAGAATATGAAATATCAAAAGATTTTATATAATAAGGTACAGTGTAAAATTTGTCCCAGAGAATGTATTTTAGCCCCAAACCAAAGCGGTTTCTGCTATGTAAGAAATAATTCAGGAGGACAAATTCATCTACAAACGTACGGATATAACACAGGACTTGCAATTGATCCGGTAGAAAAGAAGCCTCTGTATCATTTTTATCCCGGCTCAAAAGTGTTATCATTCGGAACTTTAGGCTGCAATATGGGGTGCCAATTCTGCCAAAATTGGCAAACAACCAAAGTTAAATACCCGATTGAACAATGTCAGCCTGCCGCACCTGAACAAATTGTAAAGACCGCAAAAGCGTATGGCTGTAAATGCATTGCTTTTACATATAATGACCCGATTATATTTTTTGAATACGCTATAGAAACAGCTAAATTGTGCAGACAAGAAGGTATAAAAACTATTGCAGTAACTTCCGGATACATTAATCCTGAACCCTCAAAAGAATTTTTCAGTCTAATGGACGGTGCTAACATTGATCTAAAAGGCTTTAGTGAAGATTTCTACAGAAAAAACTGTCTTGCTCATCTTCAGCCTGTACTTGATACAATAAAACATGCAGTAACAAAAACAAAATGCTCTGTTGAACTTACAACAATGCTTATTGAAGGTGAAAATGATCAATACGTTGAACAAGAATGTAAATGGATATCAGAAAATCTCGGAGATAATATACCGCTCCATTTTAGCGCATTTTCACCAAAATATAAATTCCAAAACAGAGAAGCTACAAAATTTGAAACATTAGAAAAAGCTTATAAAACAGCAAAAAATATAGGCCTCAAATACGTATACACAGGTAACCTCGCAAATATAGATACTTCAACAACATATTGCAAAAACTGCGGTAAACCACTGATTAAACGTGACGGATACAATATAATTGAAAATAACTTGGAAAAAGATGCGTGCAAATTTTGCAAAACAAAACTTGATGGGTGTTTTTAATTTATATAGTTTAGAATTTTACACAAATCCTTTTCTTCTATTATAATACTTGCATTTTCTTTAACTATCGGTTTAGCACAAAAAGCAACTGTTTTTGAAGCGTATTTAAACATACTCAAATCATTTGCACCGTCACCTACTGCAAGAGTATTTTCTTCTTCTACATCAAGAAGTTTTTGAAGTCTTTTTAACATTTCTCCTTTACTGATATTAAACATCATCTCACCACCAACTTGACCTGTTAAAAGTCCGTCTTTAACGTGAAGAATATTTGCAAACTCTCCGTCTAAGCCAAGTTTTTTGGAGAAATATATTGTTGCATTACGAAAGCCTCCTGAAAAACACACAACTTTATACCCTTTTTCCTGCAAACCTTTAACAACGGTTTCAGCACCGTTCATAAGCGGTAAATTATGACATATTTCGTCAACCTTTGATATAGGTAAACCTTTAAGATAAGATACACGTTCTGTCAGACTCTCAAAAAAATCTAACTCACCACGCATAGCTCTATCTGTTATCGCTCTTACTTTTTCTGCAAGTCCTTGTGGTGGGTACGCTACTGATTTACCCACCCTACAGGAATCTAACTCTCGAACTATAATCTCTAAAGTTTCTCCATCCATTAATGTTGAATCAAAATCAAATACTGCAAGTTTGTTTGTCATTAATTTTCCTTTCCCCTCTCCAATGGGAGAGGATAGAATTTCTTTATAAGCGTAAAAATATAGGTCGGGTTTTAACCCGACAAAATAAAACAGCAAGTTTGTAGGGTGCAATTATTTGCATCATTACATTACACAGTTAATTTTACATACTTAGGATTATGAACACCGTCGATTTTTTCAATTAATTTCAATGTTTCATCATCAACTATTGTATCGATATTAATTACCATTATAGATTCTTCGTGTTTATCGTTCTTTTGAACTACGTTCATTGAACCGATATTAATACCTTTTTCGCCAATAACACGAGCAACTTGAGCAATCATAGAAGGTTTATTGGTATGAGGTACAATTAGAACGTGATGCTCTGGTCTTATACTTGTTTCATATTCGTTAATCTTAACAATTCTTGGAATTTCTTTTGTTACAAGCGCACCTGCAACAACGGTAGTTTCTTTATCTGTTATTAATTTAACGGTTATTCTTCCTGCAAAAGTTGTTTTTGCTTTTGACTTAGATGAAACAATATCAATTCCTCTATTTTTAGCAATTACAGGAGCATTTACATAATTTACACCTTCTAATCTTGAAGATAAAGCACCTTTTAGAACTGCAACTTCAAGCGGTTGAATATCTTTATCAGCTAAATCACCATCAGCAACTATCTCAATTGATTTAATTGCGCCTGATGAAAGTTGAACAGCAAGTTCACCTGTATTTTCAGCAATTGTCATATAGTCTTTAACAGGCTCTAATCTATCCGGTCTTAGTGACGGAATATTAACAGCTGATGATGCGGATCCTCCCGATAAAACTTCTTTTATTTGTTCGGCAACATCAATTGCAACATTCATTTGAGCTTCTTGAGTGCTAGCTCCGAGGTGAGGGGTAAGCACAATATTCTTTTCACATTGAATCAACGGACACTCTTGAATGTTTGGCTCATTTTCGTAAACATCAATTGCAGCACCTGCTACATAACCGCTGTTAATAGCATCTTTTAAATCAGCTTCATTTATAATACCGCCACGAGCGCAGTTAACGAGTCGTACACCTTGTTTCATCTTTGCTATTGTGTCTTTATTAATCATATTTAAGGTGTCTTTATTCTTAGGAACATGAACTGTTATAAAATCCGGTCTGCCCCAGAAATTATCCAAATTTTCTATGTATTCTGCACCTTTTTTCTCAACAACTTCTTTAGAGCTGAATGGATCATAAACTATAACTTTCATACCCATAGCTAAAGCAACTTCTCCGACGTGAGAGCCAATTTTACCAAAGCCTATAATCCCAAGAGTCTTTTTATAGAGTTCACAACCTGTAAACTTACTTCTATCCCATTTGCCTTCTTTGGTTGATGTTGCAGCAGGTGCAATATTTCTTGCCATAGCAAGCATTAAAGCCAAAGTGTGTTCAGCCGCAGCCATTGTGTTACCGTCAGGAGAATTAACAACAATAATACCCTTTTGAGTAGCTGCATTTAAATCAATGTTATCAACACCAACACCTGCTCTGCCTATAATCTTTAGATTTGTTCCTGCTTCTATAATTTTTGGAGTAACTTTAGTTTGGCTTCTTACCATCAAAGCATCGTAATTTGGTATAACTTTTATTAATTCTTCTTCGCTCATTGTAGGCAAAAAATCAACTTCTGCTACTGCTTCAATTATTTTTCCTGCTGATTCGTTTATTTTATCCGTTACTAAAACTTTCATTTATCCTCCTTGTTTGTTACTGTGGGTACGCTTACGCTTTACCCACCCTACAAGCTTTCATTTATTTCTTCTTTTATTGTTGGGCAAGTATGTCCAACCTACTTTCTATATATTGTCGGTTTGGTAAAGCCGACATATTTAATCACCCTCAAACTGTCAACATGGTAATGCCGAACTACATGTCACAAGCTACTTTTTCATTGTTAATTCTATTGAATCTTTTACTTCTTTTGCTTTGGTCTTCCATATATTATCGATATATTCAGGGCTTATCCTCGGAGCTTGTGATTTATTTACGATTTCAAGCGTTTCAATATACTTATTTTTGTTATTTTGCTTAACATAATCCATATTTTGAAGTCTTGTTGAATGGTTTATTTTTGTAGTATTATTATGCGAGAATAATATTCCTGATACCAATGCTGTTCCAACTAAAGCAGTATTTAAATATAATGCTTTTACTTTCATTAAAATCTCCATTTCATATAATCGAAATACACAAGTAGGTCAGCTTTTCAAGCCGGTAAAACATACCCGCCTGAATTTATACTGCTAATTCTTTTATTACTGTTGCAACACCTCTACCAAGTTCAAATTTATAACCCAGTTTGTAAAGTGTAGCCTCTAACGCTCCGACTGCTGAGATAACATCTCTGTCACAAACAAATCCTAATGTTCCCATTCTGAAAATTTTGTCCTTTAGAGCATTTTGACCGTTTGCAACAAGTACATCAAAATCTTCCTTGATAACTTTTCTGATATCTGGAACAGAAATTCCTTCCGGGGGGTAAATAGAAGTAATAGAATGGCTTGCATTTTTATCCTCTTTTACAACAAGTTCCAATCCGATTGCTCTGATTGCAGACCTTAAAGCCATAGCATGACGTTTGTGGCGAGCATTCATATTTTCTATTCCGTCAGCTTTTATCATCTCTAAAGCCTTATCCAAACCTGCAAACAAATTGACTGCTGGAGTAAACGGTGTAGAATCAGCTTGAACAGATTTTCTGTATGCACCCCAATCCCAATAGAATGAAGGATGTTTACATTCTTCATAAACTTTCCATGCCCGTTCGTTAGCTACTAAAAATGCCAATCCCGGAGGAATCATAAACCCTTTTTGAGAGCCTGAAACAAGAACATCAATTCCCCATTCGTCCGGATTACATTCCATTGCACAAACCGAAGTTACACCGTCTACAACAGACAAAGCTCCGTGTTCTCTGATAATTGAACAAAGCGTTTTAACATCATTTGCTGCGCCGGTTGAAGTTTCAGAGTGAGTTAGAGTAACAATCTTAATCTTTTTCTCTGTATCTTCCGCTAATTTTGCTTTCAATATGTCAGGATCAATAACTTCACCGGTTTGAACTTCGATTTTATCAACTATTGCACCACGTGATTCGGCAATTTTTGCCCATCTGTTACCAAAGTTACCTAAAACGAGCGATAAAACATGGTCACCTTCGTTAACAAGGTTTTCTAATGCTGCACACATTGCGCCTGTTCCTGATGAAGTATAAACAAAAACATCATTTTTTGTTCTAAAAACATACTTCAAGTTTTCATAAACATTATGCAATATCTTTGAAAACTCACCGCTTCTATGTCCAATCGGATGTTTTGCAATCTCTAACATTACACTCTCCGGCACCGGTGTTGGTCCAGGAATCATCAAAAAAGTTTTATCCTTCATATAATCTCCTCCCTAATCTTATATGTCTATTCTAACACACATAAGATTGCTCGGTAAAGGACATTTGTAAAGATTTGCAAAGCGTCTGCACGCTTTTATACTTATTGCTGTATATTTCCCCCTTTACCCCTTTGACCGATTGTAAAAAAAATGTAAAATAGAATATATGGAAATAACTTTTGATAAATATTCCCTAATGATAAACGGAAAGCGTGTGTTTATAAAAAGCGGAGCTTTTCATTATTTTCGTACCCCTGGGATAGAAATGACACGTGACCGTTTTTTAAAAATGAAAGCCGGAGGGTATAATACTGTTGATTTGTATTTCAACTGGAATTATCACAGTCCGAGTCAAGGAATATATGATTTTACCGGAATTAAAGATGTCAGAAAAGTTCTTGAAGAAGCTAAAAAAGCCGGTTTATATGTAATTGCCAGACCAGGGCCTTTTATTAATGCAGAAGTTAACGCAGGAGGGCTTCCTTTTTGGCTTCTAAAGATGGAAGATGTCATTCCGAGAAATAGAGTCGGAACGGAATATAAATATTCCGCTAAATATATGGAATATGTTGCCGAGTGGTACGATCAAATCATTCCGATAATAAAAGATTTTGATAATGTAATACTTTTCCAAATAGAAAATGAATACGCTACTGACTCTATGGAAGAAGATTATATACGCGAGCTATACAAAATGGCTCGAGAGAGAGGAATAACCTGTCCTATATTCCATAATGATGCATATTTTGCAGGATTATGGGCAGATTGTGTTGATATATATGCGCTGGATTTATATCCATATATAAATCCTAATCAAAACTGGAAGCATGACAGTTTTTGCTTTGACACTTTAGATAATGTCGAAGATATTTTCAGGTGTGCGAAATGCGATTCTCCGCCTTTTATAGCTGAAATGCAATCAGGCTGGTTCGATAAATGGGACGGAATGGGATATAAACACATTCGAGAAGCTTTAGGTGATGAACACATAAACATAATGACAAAAACCGCACTTTCTCAAGGTGTAACTTTATTTAACCATTTTCTGACCGTAGGCGGAACAAACTGGGGCGATTTAGCCTGTGATGAAGTTTATACAAGCTACGAATTTACGGCACCTATTGACGAATTCGGTGTTCCTCAAAGTAATTTCCATAAAGCAAAAGAGATTAATTATTTTCTTGAATCTTTTGATTTAACTTGTACAGATCCTATAGATTTTGATTTTTATCAAGAAAATATTTATGCAAAAATGCGCCATGATAATACTAACAATTGCGATTGGTTATTCATAAGAAATATGGGGATTCCCCAAAAAACAAATGAAGCTGAAAACGGAATTTTTCTGCCAAACGGAAAAACAATAAAATTAAAATCATGCGATATGAAAATTTGCCCAATCAATTTAAAACTCAAAGCATGTGAAATAGAGTTCTCAGATGCGGAGATTTTCGCAAAGCTTGAAAACGAATACAAAGAGGCTGTTTTCTTTATATCAGATAAAGATGCAAATATATACTTGAACGATGGTACCGTAATATCAGGAGATCAACAGGATTACACAAACTTTACGTTTGAAAAAGACGGAAAAACAACAAATATAATTTTTATAACAAAACACCTTTCTGACAAAAGTTGGTTTTTAGGTGACAGAATGATATTCAATGCAGAATATGTTTTACCAAACGGAGCTGTTGCCGTTGATAGAAATACCGAAATAGCATATTTTGATTTGCAATACGGATTCGCTAAGAAAAACTGTATAGTTAATGAATTCAATAATAGAGCAAGCAGTTTGGAAGCTTTAGAAATTTCTGATGTACAATTTTGTTCTCCTGAAATTGACAATGATTTTGATTATTCAAATTGGCAAAAAATTCAAGTCAACGGTAAAACGGACGCTTTTTCTTGCAATATGTACAATGAATTTGTATGGTACAAAGCAAAAATACCTTATAACCTTACAGAAATTACGCTTAGTGCAAGACATCTTTTTGCGGTATATATAAACGGAAAAGAAATTATAAACAGAAATAGTTATAAATTAGAAAAATTACAGGAAGTTCCCGAAACAATATCGGTACCTCTTAACAAAATCATTCTGAATAAAGATATTAATGAACTTACGATTCTTGTCCAAAATCTGGGTTTTGATAAAGGTTTTTCCGGAGATACAAATAACCCCAGAGGCCTTGTGTTATTTGAAACAACACCTAAAGTTCCTATAGAATTTTATGTTTGTGAAAAACTATCTCCGGAAAGAACAGAAAAATATGAAAGCGACAATCCTTATCTTTCAAAAATAACAGTTAATTTTGACATAGATATAAAAGATAATGTGTTCTTCGCAAAATATATCTCTTTTGAAGATTTTAGATGTCGCAGAGCAACAATATTTTTAAATGGTATAAAAATAGGACGATATATTAAACGAAGACACGTTCAAGATAAATTCTATCTTATAAATGAGTTTTTAAAACCACATAATACACTGGACATCGTGGTATGGGAAAAAGACAGAAACGTAAAATCTGCGTGGGGCTTTAAATCGGACTTAAAAAATGTTAAAATATTATTAGGAACGTTTAAGATTTATCAGCTGTTTAAATAATAAGAGGTATCCAATATGGTCGTAGTCCCCGAATTTTTGATTAAGAGAATTTATCAAAAAGGCTCATTAAAAAAGCTTGAAAACGGAGCAAGTGTAAATTTAAAAAATGTACTCGGCCCCGGTTTTATAAGCGGTTTTAATTATGTTAAAATCAACAACACCACCTATGAAGCAAAAGATGTTAAATTCATTATGAACGGTCAGGAATATCTTGGTACGGAAGTTTCAGAAGAAAATCCGGTTGCGTTTAGGTTAGGTCAAGTAGGAACTCTTGTCATGACAGGAGAACAAAGTGTTATTGACGGTATTAACAAAATCGTCATAGAAGCACTCAATCCGGAAGCCGGTGTTGTCAGACTATCAATCGAAGATGAAGTAAAATAAGAATTATTTTTCTTGATGCACTGCTGTAATAACTATCTCAGCAGCTTCTTCAGGCTTTATATTTGATAATTCTTCACTTTGTCTTGATTTGAATTCCACCAGTCCGTCCGTAATGGTTTTTCCTACAGTTATTCTGTAAGGGAATCCGATTAAGTCAGCATCTTTGAATTTCACACCTGCTCTTTCATCTCTGTCATCAAGAACTGCCTCAACACCATGTTTCAATAATGTTTGATATATATCATTTGCAACCTTCATTTGCAATTCATCTTTTGTACTTACCGGAATTACAACAGCATGATACGGAGCTATTGAAAGAGGCCAAATTATACCGTGTTCGTCATGGTGTGCTTCAACGGCAGCAGCGGCGGTTCTTGTAACACCTATACCATAGCATCCCATTACATAGGGTTGTGATTTTCCGTTTTGATCCAAAAATACTGCGTTCATCGGCTTTGAATATTTTGTTCCCAGTTGGAAAATATTACCAACTTCTATACCTCTTGTTACTTTTAAAGGTTTTCCGCAAACAGGACATATATCACCTGCTTCCGCAAGACGAATATCCGTAACAACAGATGGCAACTCTACTTCCTTACCCCAATTATAGCCGATACCATGAACATCTTTTTTGTTAATACCTATAACAAAATTTTTCATATCTTTAACTGTTTCATCAGCAACAATCTGAACTTTATATCCGTTATACTCTTTTATTCCGTTAGGACCAATGAAACCTTTCTCTCCGTCAAACCCGTTTACCTTCATAATTTCTTCTATTTCACCGGCTGTCGCTATACGAATATCTGTTCCGCCGACAGCGTTCATAAGTTTAGTTTCTTCAACAGTTCGGTCTGCCCTTATCAAAGCCAATACAGGAGCTTTATCAACTATATAAACAAGGCATTTAACAATTAATGTTGCAGGAATATGCAAGAATTTCGTAAGTTCTTCTATCGAATGAGTATTAGGTGTATCAATAATTTGAGCTTCCTTCCATTCTCCAACAATCTTTGCTTCAGGAAGTTTTGATACAGCGTGATTAGAATTTGCTGCATAATCGCAATCACAATAAAATACATCATTTTCGCCTGAATCCTGATCTGTAATTACCATAAACTCATGGCTTACACTTCCGCCTATCGCTCCTGAATCAGATTGAACTGCCTTTGTTTCCAATCCGCATCTTTTGAAGATTCTGGTATAAGCTTCCCACATATTTTTGTATTCTTTTTCTAATCCTTCTTGGTTTATATCAAATGAATAAGCATCTTTCATAATAAATTCTCTGCCCCTCAACAAACCAAAACGAGGGCGTCTTTCATCTCGAAATTTAGATTGAATTTGATATAAATTCACAGGAAGTTGTTTGTATGATTTTAGTCCGTCACGAGCAATAGCAGTAATTATTTCTTCGTGCGTCGGTCCAAGACACATTTCTCTGCCATGACGATCTTTTAATCTCATAAGTTCTCCGCCGTATGCTCCCCATCGTCCTGACTCTTCCCAAAGTTCTTTTGGTTGAACAAACGGCATAAGAAGTTCTTGAGCGCCGGCTTTATCCATTTCTTCACGAATAATATTTTCTACTTTTTTTATAACTCTCCACATTAACGGTAAGTAATTATAAATACCCATTGATAACTTTCTTATGTATCCTGCTCTTACAAGAAGTTTATGAGATATTACTTCCGCATCTGACGGAAACTCTCTTAACGTTTGTACAAACATTTTTGACATTTTCATAATATAAATTCCCTCTAAATTTCCATTTATGACAGTACAAAGTTATTTTACCACAAACGAATTATTGGTAAAATAAAGTTTGTTTGGTATAATTTACTAAATAGCGGAGGTGTTTTTTATGAGCGAAAAATCTGAAAAAGCAAAAGAATTATTCAAAGCCGGATATAATTGTTCACAATCGGTTCTTGGTGTTTTCTGTGAAGAATTAGGTTTAGATTTTGATACTGCTATGAAAATAGCTTGTCCGTTCGGAGGTGGAATGGGCAGAATGAGAGAAGTATGCGGAACGGTAAGCGGAATGTTTATGGCTTCAGGACTTGCTTTTTCTGATTCGGAAAGTTCCGGAAAAAATAAAGCTAATCAATACAAAATTGTGCAAGAACTTGCAAATAGATTTAAAGAAAAAAACGGAAGCATTATTTGCAGAGAACTACTGCTGGGAATTGAAAATTCCACCTCACCAAATCCTAGCGAAAGAACGGAACAGTACTACAAAAAACGTCCTTGCATAGAACTGGTTGGAGATTCTGTTGAAATCTTTGAAGAATACTTAAAAGAAGTTAAGACCGGTGTTCATCAATAAAATCAATTATTGTTCGAGCAATTCTTGTCATTTCTTCATCACCTAAAGCAGGGAATGTTCCTACCCAGAAAGTATTGTTCATTATAAATTCTGTATTCGGAAGTTTTTTATACGTGTCTTCATTCAAATCTTTAGAATTTAATAATTCAGAATTACCTATTCTAAAGTTAATTTGATCATCTTCGGTAAACATCGGTTGTCTTAAAATATTACCGGCAAATAACTGCCGAGTTCCTATCTTATGTTTTTCAAGATACTCTACCAATTCCTGCTTTGTAAAATTTGCTCCTTCTTTTACTGATATCAAATATCCAAACCAAGAAGGATTAACACCGTCTTTTACAACGGGTAAAATCAAACTGTCCTGATAATTTTTCAACTTTTCAGTTAAAAGTTCTGCATTATGGTGTCTTATTTTTAAGAAACCGTTTAATTTGTCTATTTGAGAGCAACCTAAAGATGCCTGCCAATCGGTTATTTTGAGATTATATCCTATATGCGAATATGTGTATTTATGGTCATATCCATAAGGTAATTTACCCAGCTGCTGCGAAAATCTCTTTCCGCACACACCATCTCTGCCGGGAGGACAACAGCAATCCCTTCCCCAATCTCGAAAAGACATTATGATTTTATACAATTCAGAATCATTCGTTACAACAGCGCCGCCCTCTCCCATTGTCAAATGATGTGCAGGGTAAAAACTAAATGTTCCTATATGCCCTATTGTACCAAGCTTCTTTCCTTTATATTCTCCTCCAAGAGCATCACAAGAATCTTCTATTATCCATAGATTATATTTTTCTGCAAGTTGTGTTATTTTATCCAAATCATAACTGTTACCTAAAGTATGCGCCAAAAAAATTGCTTTTGTTTTTGGACTTATAGCCTCCTCTATTTTACTTGCATCAATATTATAAGTACCTATTTCGCAATCAACAAAAACAGGAATTAATCCGTTCTGCAATATTGGATTAATTGTAGTAGGAAATCCTGATGCAACAGATATAACTTCATCTCCTTTTTTTATGCGCCTATCTCTAAGCTTTGGAGATGTTAAGGCTGACAGAGCAAGAAGATTGGCGCTTGAACCGGAATTTGTTGTAAGAGCATATTTAACACCTAAATACTTAGCAAATTTTTTTTCAAATTCCTGATTAAATCTGCCGGACGTAAGCCACATATCTAAAGAGGCATCTACCATATTTATAAGTTCTTCTTCACCTAAAAGTTTTCCGCTGGGTGGAATATAATCAAATACTCGCTTTTTACCATATATTCCTCTATAATATTCCTTAACAGCTTCTCTTACTTTTTCTCTTAATTCTTGTTCCACCCTATTTTTTCCTCGTACTCAGTTATTTGCCTAATTGTATAATCGTTCATATCTGCATCTTTATTATAAAAATGCTTGTACCAATTTACCGTATTTAGTATTGCTTCTTTTGCTTTTAAAGTTGGTGTCCAGCCCAAAACTTCCTTTGCCTTTTCGATATTTAACATTAATAGCCCTGCTTCATGCAGAGAAGATTTTTGACCAACTACAACTTTACCCTTTCCGTAAAAATCACAAACCATATCTGACACTTCCGCAACGGTCAAAACGCTATCTTCTTTAGGTCCGAAATTAAAACCTTGGCAAAACTTTTTGCGTAATTCATCTTGCGCAGAATAACACTCTAACAACTTTTGTCCCAAAAGAAGATAACCTGATAACGGTTCCAAAACATGCTGCCACGGTCTTACGGCTATTGGATTTCTTATTTCAATATCTTTACCTTCATTTATTCCTCGAATACAATCAGGGATTAGCCTGTCTTGCGCCCAATCACCGCCTCCGATTACATTACCGGCTCTCGCTGTTGCCATTGCCATCGAATTTTCTTTCTGCAAAAATGAACGTCTGAACGACGATGACATAATCTCTACGCATCCTTTTGATGACGAATACATATCATATCCGCCCATTGGTTCATCTTCTTTATATCCTCGATTAATCTCTTTGTTTTCATAGCATTTATCCGTAGTTACATTTATAAATGCTTTTACAGATGTACAATTCCTTGAAGCTTCCAATACATTAAGCGAGCCTATCACATTTGTTTTGTAGGTTAAAATCGGTTCCGCATATGATAATCTGACTATCGGCTGTGCAGCTAGATGAAAAACTACATCCGGCATAAACTCTTTTATATTTTGAGCTAAGTTTTCGTATTCAAGAATATCTCCGATTATCGATTTGGTAATCTTTTTGTCGATTTCCAATTCTTTAAACATTGACGGTTCTGTATTTGGATTAAGTGAATATCCGCAAACTTCCGCTCCAAGCTTTGCAAGCCATAAAGCAAGCCAGCTTCCTTTAAATCCGGTATGACCTGTTAAAAATACTTTTTTATTTTTGTAAATGTTATTGAACATTTTATCTCTTTCCGTAATATTTATTTTAACCAAACTGCCCAAGGAGCTTGATCGTGCTGCCAAAGATATGTCAGGTCATTTTTATCCTTTAAAGTATCCATCGGACGCCAAAAACCGTTATGCTTATAAGCATTCAATTGTTTATCTTTTGCGAGATTTTCCAAAGGTTCTTTTTCAAAAATTGTTGAATCACCGCCTTTTATATAATCAAAAACCTGAGGTTCGCAAACAAAAAATCCCCCATTTATCCATGATTCTTCACCTTTTGGTTTTTCCATAAATGTGGTTATCATATTGTCTTCTTTTATCACAAGAGCACCAAATCTTCCTTGCAATTGAACGGCAGTCATTGTACAAAGTTTTCCTGATTCTTTATGATTTTGTATTAAATCATTTATATTAACATCTGCTACACCATCGCCGTATGTCATTAGAAACGGTTCATTGCCTATATAGTCCTGTGCTTTTTTTATACGTCCGCCGGTCATTGTATCCTGACCTGTATACAACATTGTAACTTTCCAAGGCTCAGTTTGCATTCTGTGTATCTCTACTGAATTTGTAACCATATCCACTGTTATATCAGAATACTGCTGATAATAATGTACAAAATAATCCTTAATTACATGCGACTTATATCCTGTAAGTATTATAAAATCATTAAATCCATAATATGAGTATATTTTCATAATATGCCACAGAATTGGTTTTCCGCCTATTTCTACCATTGGTTTCGGAAGCAATCTTGTTTCCTCTGACAAACGTGTACCAAGTCCGCCGGCTAAAATAACTACCTTCATAAAAGAACTCCTAATACTAAATATCCTACAACAATTCTATAATAAAACATTAGCTATAACAAGAAATCACTTTTATTTTATCAAAATTACATTTACACCTCGTAACATATAATTGATTAAACAGTTTATTATTGTTATCTTAATAGAGGAGAAAGTTTAAAAGCATGTCAACATCATTTGCAAATAAAAAGAAACAATCAAATGACGAATTATCACAACTTATGCCTCAAAATATTGAAGCCGAAGAAGCAATTTTAGGCGCAATTTTAGTTAATCCGTCATGTATGAATAAAATTGTTGAACATATTCGTCCTGAATCTTTCTATAAACCGGCTCACAGGTATATATTTGAAGCTATGCTCCAGTTATATAACGGAGAAGATAAAATTGATATAGTTTCTGTGTCCGATACACTAAATATTAATCAAAAACTTGAACTTGTCGGCGGTCGTGCTTTTATAAATGATTTAAGCTATAACACAATTACTACGGCAAATGTGGAATACTATGCAAAAATCGTACAAGAGAAGGCTATCAAGCGTTCTCTAATCAATGCCGGCTCGGAAATTGTTGCTTCCGGATACGACGTAAACCCTATAGAAGAATCTCTTGAACAAGCACAAGAACTTATTTTTGATATTGCATCTCAAAAAGCATCAAAGTCTTTAACTTCTATCAAAGATATTGTTTATAATGTCTATGAAAAAATGGAAGAAAGAGCCAATAATAAAGATCAGTTAACAGGTGTTGATACAGGATTTTATGAACTTAACACCTTTACAAACGGATTTCAAAAATCTGACCTTATTATTATTGCAGCACGTCCTGCTATGGGAAAAACTGCTTTTGCACTGAATATTGCATCAAACGTAGCTCTTAATGCAAAGGTTCCGGTTGCAATATTTTCTTTAGAAATGTCTAAAGATCAGCTTGTACAACGTCTTATGTGCGCCGAAGCCGAAGTCGATACACAAAGACTTAAAACAGGTAATATCCAATCTAAAGACTGGGATAAACTGGCAAATTCTATGTCTAAACTATCTGAAAGCAAGATATATATTGATGATACTGCCGGTTGTACAATTACCGATTTAAGAGCTAAGTGCCGTCGATTAGCAATGGCTGAAAAAGATCTCGGATTAATCGTAATTGACTACTTGCAATTAATAGAAGGCACAGGCAGAGAAGATAGAATGCAAGCAATTTCTACAATCTCAAGAGGACTCAAAATTCTTGCGAAAGACCTTAATGTCCCGATTGTTGCCCTTTCTCAGTTATCACGTGCAGTTGAAGGAAGAACAGATAAACGTCCTATGCTGTCAGATCTTCGTGAATCAGGTTCTATTGAACAAGATGCTGATATTGTAATGTTTATTTATCGTGATGAATATTACAAAAATGCTAACGAAGACGAAGATGTTGCCGAAAAAGCCGCAAACAAAGGCGAAGCGGAAATTATTATTGCAAAACACAGAAATGGTCCTGTTGGTACGGTTAAACTTCTCTTCCAAGGATCTATTACCAAATTTAAAAACCCTGTTAAAACAGATACGTTTTAACCTGTAGAAAAGGCACTGAATCATGTCATATTTTTCAATATTTATTCTTGCATTAGCTCTTTCTATTGATGCTTGTGTTGTATCATTCTCGTACGGACTTAAATATGAAAAAGAACGTATTAAAAATTCTCTTTTATTGTCTGTTTTTACAGGCTTTTTTCAGGGAATCATGCCTGTTGTCGGATATTTGCTGACTAATACCGTAAAAATTTATATTCAACCATATGCCGGACTTATTGTTTTTTTAATATTCTCATATCTCGGTTTTAAATTTGTAATTGAGGCTTTCAAACCAATTGAAAAGAAAGATTTATGCATTAGTCTAAAATGCTTGTTTCTAATCGGGATCGCAACTTCTATAGATGCGTTTTCCTCCGGAATTACACTTTCTTTATACGGGAATCGAATTATAAAACCAGCTATGCTTATTGCTCTTATTACGTTTATAAATTCTAATATAGGATTTTATACAGGCGGAAAACTTAAACTCTTGCCATCAAAATATTTAGAGATTTTTTCAGGACTTTTACTAATTTTTTTAGCCGTCAAAGCTTTATTCTGATATTTTCAAATATTAAGTTTTTATAATATAATTGTTTTATTATGATTGAACTTTTATCTAACGAGAGCTGGTTAAGACCACAAATTGATTTTTTATTATTTCTACAAAATTTAAGAATTAGTCACTTTAGTATGTTTGACAATTTATTCTTGTCTGTAACAATAGTAGGAGAATTCTGGCTTCCTGTACTGATTTGCTCAATAGTTTACTGGTGCATAGATTTTAAATCAGGAATGTATTTATTTGCACTTTCATCTTTTAATATGTTCTTTGCACAACTTTTTAAAATGATGGCATGCGTTTATAGACCCTGGGTATTGTCAGATAAAATTCACCCTGTCGAAAAGGCTATTGCACTTGCAGCAGGTTATTCTTTCCCAAGCGGACATTAAGCACAAGCATCCGCTTTATTAGGCGGACTGGCTATGATATATAAAAAGAAATTTATCATACCGATTTTACTCGTTCTTTTTGCGCTTCTGGTTGGATTTTCAAGAATGTGGCTTGGTGTTCATACCCCACAAGACGTTATTGTCGGGCTGTTTATAGGTTTTTCTTTAGTATTTGTTCTAAATTCTGTTATTAATAAAGCTGAAAAAGATACTAACATATACTTATATTTGCTTGGAATAACCGACTTTGCTATAGCAGCTATACTGATATACATTTGTTATTTTAACTCATATCCCTTAGATTATGTAAACGGAGAACTGCTGGTTAATCCTCTTCGCTCCATACAAGCCTCCGTCTTCTGTTATTCATTTATAGCAGGTATCTTAAACGGTGTATTTTTATGCAGAAGATTTTTCCCGTTTAATCCAAAAGAATTTAGCCTTAAATCAAAATTGGCAATAAGTTTTATAGGAACATTATGCATATTATCAACATTTCCGACTATAACAAAAAATCTGTTCTGCCAAGCTTGTGATTTTAAAATAGTATTTATTCTGGCATTCATCATCGGATTTTTTGTAACCGGTATATACCCGTTAATTTTTTCTAAGTTTGTAAAATTAAAATAATAAAAAAAAGACTTACCGATTGGCAAGTCTTTTTTAATTGCTCCAGGCCAGACTTGAACTGGCACCGAGGGTGAACCCCGATTGGATTTTAAGTCCAACGCGTCTACCGATTCCGCCACTGGAGCGAATATTATTCAGTTTTCATGCTTCAGCGGAATCGGTAGACTGGTCTACCTCACCTCTCCTCGAACGTGACGTTTAGTCACCTCCTCGTCGGCAGAGTGCCACTGGAACGTGTTAATCACTTAACTATCTAATACTAATATAAAATTATTTATAAGTCAAACAGGTTTTTATAATTATTCTGTCTTTCTTATTATTTGACTTTTTAATTATTACAAACTTAAAAAGGACAGAAAATAAAAATATTCTGCCCTCTTTTCTCTTTACATTTAATTTTAAAACTTATGCTTCTTCTGTTTTATCCTTGTTTAGCATATCTTGAAGCTTACCCATGATTTCTTCGCTTTTTTCTTGCGCATCAGAAATTAATGTATCTGCTTTTCTTTTAATATCTTGTACGGTTTCATCGGTTTTTTCAGCTAAATCAGATGCCATTTGTCCTAATTTTTCTCTTGTTTCTTCACCTGATTGAGGCGCCAAAAGAACACCTGCAACTGCACCTATTACTGCACCTATAGCAAATCCTGCTAAAAATCTTGTTACTGACATAATATTTCTCCTTATTATTTTTGATTACACATAAATTTATACCTATTTATATTCTTTACATAGTGTAACCTGTGTTTTATTTTTTTTAATTATCTTACCTACCTACTTCTTTTTACCAAAAGTTTTAAACCCTGCACAAAGCCCGCCGAAAAATCCTTTGGCTATCGTTCCGCCGACTGTTGATAATTTTGATAATATTCTTAGCGGTGAATTTGCAATAAATACTTTTACTCTATTTACACCGGCATCTGCTTTTATAATTATTCCGCTTACTATCTCTACTGATTTATTAACATTTTTCAGTGTAGGAACAAGTTCTTCTTTTACAATATTTGTTGTTTCATTTATATTACTCGTCAATTTTGATAAATCAAATAACACTTTTACAAGCATTACACCAACTAAAATAACTATTATTCCTGTCGCATAAGCCAAAAATGTTAAGCCTTGATATAATTGTCCAATTTCCATTTATTTTCCTTTTATTTTACAGAGGGAAATTCTACAACCCTCTCACCTATACCCCCTATTGAGGTGCAAGGGAATCTGTTTTTGTTAATCACGATCAAAGTTAAAATTTGATTCACTTTCAAGTTCTTTTGCTTTTCTCATTTTTTTTGATTTAAGCATATTACCGAATTTTTTATATTGCTTTTCTAGTTTATAACGCAATAAATCAATTGATTCTAATGCTTGCTTTTTAGCCTCCTTGACTTCAGGTGAATATTTTTCAGCTAAATCACATACGGTATCTTTTACCTTTTCTCTCATTTCTTCACCTGATTTAGGAGCAAAAAGTACACCTGCAACAATACCGCCTATAACACCAAAAAGCAGTCCAACACCGAAACCTATTGATGATTTATCTCTGTCGCACATAATATACCTCACTTTGTTTATTAATATTTATATATGATGCATTGTACCATATTATTTTATTAAATTAAAGTGGGTATTTGATAATATAATAAAATTAAGCTAAATGGGCAATAATTAATTTTTTTAAATTGTTTGTCATAATGTATAAAACTAGCAAAAAAATTTTTTTTAAGTTTTAAAACACATGTAATTATATATGTCATTAAATAATGGAGGTAATTTAAACATGAAAGTCCAAACCAATAATTATATAAATCCTACATTCAATAGTAAATATCACAAATTGAACGATGAAGCTATGTACTTAATAGCAGATAAGTTGAATTTAAAAGTAGAAGATATATTTCAACATACAAATACTTTAAATGTAAAGCAGCAGAATTTTTTGGCAAAACTTGTTGAAAGGTATAATTGCATGTATTATTACTCAAAAAATAAAGAAAATCCTCAGAATGTATTTAAAATAGCACAAATGATAGAAAATCCAAAGTCATTTCACTATAATATAGTAAGTTATGTTTCCGGGACATTTGAAAACCTTTCAAATGTTTTAAGTTCTATTTCTAATAAAAAAGAGGCGGTATTTGCTGAAAAATTTAATAAGAGAGTATTAAAAAATAAGCCTTATTCAGAAAACATTCTAACTGATATTTTGCAATCTCCAAATAAAAAAGAATATATAAATAATATTGATAAATATAAATCATATTTAATTTTAAATGCAAAAAATAAAGACGCTATTAAAATTTTAGATAAAAAAATAGCTGAAAATAATTATGATAGTGAAATTTATGATAAACAAAGAAACTTAAATCATGTATTTCGAAATAACTCTATACAGAAGTTAAAAATAAATGATGCACTTGAAAAGCATTATTCTAAATTAGGTATCGATTTTATGAACAAGTTTGCAAAGTTCTATGATATACCTGATAAATGTTCAAACGCAGATAAATCTAATTTAATAGAAATATATAAAACTTGTAATCCCGATAATATTTATTTAAGAGACCTGATAATACGAAGTCATCATATGCCGGTACATGAATCGGGTAATTTTGGACAAGAAATAGCAGAGATGCTTGAACTATTTAAAAAAATCGATAATGGTGATAAGTACACGACAAAATTTATAGATAAATTTTTATGGGATTCCGAAAATTCTGAAGCTATTCATACTTTAAACGAAATTTTAGGTGCCGTTCCTGCTGATAAAGCTTATGTCTTTTATAATAATTTATCTAAAATTTTACAATTTACAAAACCGGGAGAAGAAAGAATAAATGCACTTAAAAATGAATTAACAAATTTTAGGTTTAAGAATGAATCTTCTGAAAATTATTATAAATATAAAAAATATGCTACAAAATATGGTTTCGGCAAAACTCAAAGTAAATTTTCAAAAAGGATAGACTTCTTGAAAAATGAGTTCAATAAACTTAGATATTATTTTATACAAAAATTTAAAGATAATGCTTCAAAACAAATAATAAAATCAGAAGCAGTACCAACAGGCACGACAGAGATAAAAAATACGGCGCAGAAGTCTATTCACAAGCCTATTTCTAATCAAATTGTAACAAAAAACATAAATGCAACATCTTTTATAGATTTTACAAAAATACAAAAACAAAAAATTGAAGCACAAGAAGGTGTACGTCAATTTATTCGTAAAAATTTACATCCAAGTGTTGTAAATGAACAAGAGCGAGTTTATGTTAGCAAAGCAACCAAGATGCGTTTAAAAATGATGCCGGAAATACTTGCTTCAATTAAAGAAACAAGAGCAGATTTAAGAAAGAACGGAATTAAACGTCCAAAAATATCTAACTTTGATGCTGTTGATTTGTATACAAGAATTAATGGCAATAATAAGAAACTTGTAAACTACATGCTTAAAAAACGTAATACCGACGGAAGAAGAATGTATAATGTAATTGATATTATAGAAGAACTGGGAAAGGTGCATAAGCGTATAATTCTAGAAAAACTAAAACCGGCTCAAGCAAGAGTACTATATGATGATGTTTTCCAATCAAAAGTCAATGAGTTTGGTAAATTGAAAGGTCAAAAGAGTTAATCGAGAACTGAAAATTTAAGCTAAATATATATTTGCTTAAAAAAGTGTACCTCCTACAATCAAACTATTGATTTTACCCTTTGATGTAGTAAAATTAAGCATGTACGAGAACCGTTTAACCTTAAAGGAGGGAAATATAAATGGAAACTTATGGTATTGAAAAATGGGGAATTACTTCTCCAAAAGCAGTTCACAGAAACTGGACACCGGCTCAATTAACTGAAGCAGCTTTACTAAGAGGCGAAGGTAAACTTTCTGAAACAGGTGCTTTAGTTGTTACTACAGGTAAATATACTGGTCGTTCACCTAAGGATAAATTCATTGTTGATACAGAATCTATCCATAATGATATCGCTTGGGGTAATGTTAACAGACCTATTTCAAGAGAAGCTTTTAACTCAATCAGAGATAAAATAGCTAACTACCTAAACGGCAAAGAAGTATTTATTTTTGACGGTTTTGCAGGTGCAGACAAAAAATATACTCAAAAATTCAGAGTAATTAATGAATTAGCATCTCAAAACATGTTTATTCACCAATTATTAATCAGACCTACTGCTGAAGAATTAGCAAGCTACGGTGAAGCTGATTATACAATTCTTTGCGCTCCGGGCTTTAAATGCGATCCTGCAATTGACGGAACAAATTCTGAAGCTTGCATCGCTATTGACTACGAAGCTCACACTATTATTATCGCCGGTTCACAATACTCAGGCGAAATCAAAAAATCAGTTTTCGCTACTATGAACTACGTTATGACTAAGAAGAACGTACTTCCTATGCACTGTTCAGCAAACATGGATCCTGAAACTCACGAAACAGCTGTTTTCTTCGGTCTGTCAGGAACAGGTAAAACAACTCTTTCAGCTGACCCTGCTCGTAAGTTAATCGGTGATGACGAACACGGCTGGTCACCAGATGGCGTATTCAACTTTGAAGGCGGATGCTACGCAAAATGTATTAACTTAACTGAAGAAAATGAACCTGATATATACCACGCAATCAAATTTGGCTCACTTGTTGAAAACGTAATTATGAACGATGAAACAAGAGAATTAGATTTTGCTGATGGTTCATTAACTGAAAACACTCGTGTAGGTTACCCAGTTAACTACATCAACAACGCTGCAATTCCTTCTAAAGGCGGAATACCAAAAGTTGTTGTATTCTTAACAGCTGACGCATTTGGTGTTCTTCCTCCAATCTCAAGATTAGACAAGAACGCTGCTATGTACCACTTTGTAACAGGTTTCACTTCTAAATTAGCCGGTACTGAAAGAGGTATTACAGAACCAGTTCCTACATTCTCAACATTATTCGGTGAACCATTCATGCCAATGGATGCATCTGTTTACGCTAAAATGTTAGGCGATAAATTAGACCAATACGGTACTAAGGTTTACTTAGTTAACACAGGTTGGGCAGGCGGTTCTGCTTCATCAGGTGCTAAGAGAATGAAACTTTCTTACACTCGTGCAATGGTTACAGCAGCTCTTAACGGCTCATTTGATAATATCGAATTCAAACACCACGATGTATTCAACGTAGATTATCCTACATCTTGTCCTAACGTTCCTGACGAAATGTTAGATGCAAGAGGAATGTGGGCTGATAAAGCAGCTTACGATGAAGCAGCTAACAAGTTAGCTACAATGTTCAACGATAACTTCGCTAAGAAGTATCCGAACATGCCTTCAGAAATCGTAAACGCAGGTCCTAAACCAATGAGCTTGGTATAGGGGTAAATATAAATCAAAAAAGCGGTTTCACAATTTGCGAAACCGCTTTTTTGATTATTGTATTTTGTTGGGTTACACCCAACCTACCTGCTTGGTTTTTATGAATATGATTGGTGTAATTTTGATGACAAGAATAAAATAATAGAATTGGATTTTGAGTAATATATTAATTGGTGGGCACGCATTCGCTTTGCCCACCCTACAATACTTTTTTCTTACAATTATTGTCCGCTTTAATATAGAAGTGTAAAAGAAACAGAATATAAAAAAGCGGTCATTGTTTTTTACGAAAATAACAGCTTAGATTATTTCAAGCAAATTTTCATTGAACAGTTCAAATTTGCCGTAGAAAAGTATTTTTAGGGGTAAATATTTTTTTATATTATTATGTAAATTTAGCATTTTGGGGAATTAAGTTATAATAGTTTTAATATATGATATGGCAACAACTTAAAAGGAGAATATCATGAAAATTTTATATGTTAACGCTACAGTCAGACCTGATTCAAGAACAAAAAGGATTGCAAGATATTTATTGGACAGAATTCCTGCTGAAAAGAAAATTGTTAATCTTGGAGAAGAAGACATCAGACCTTTGAATAATGAACTATTAGAACTCAGAACAAGGCTAACAGCAGAAGAAGAGTTTGATAATGCTATTTTTCACTATGCAAAGGATTATGCTGATGCTGACATGATTATTATTGTTGCGCCCTATTGGGATTTATCCTTCCCTGCTATACTAAAAAACTACATAGAAGCAATAAATGTGAACGGAATTGTATTTCGTTATACGGACCAAGGAGATGTTGAGGGACTTTGCAAAGCTAAAAAACTAATTTATGTAACAACTTCGGGCGGAAAGATTGTATCAGATGAATTTGGTTTCGGATACGTAAAAACTCTTGCTAAAGAATTTCACGGAATAGAAGATATTGAATACATAAAAGCGGAAGAACTTGATATTGAAGGCGCTAAAGTAGAAGAAATATTAGAAAAAGCAGAAAAGAAAATTGATAAAATCTTAAGTAATATTAATCAATCATAACTTCAACTTCAAATTTTCTATTCCAGGGGTAAATATAATGGGGGTAAACGTAATTAACATTCAAGGTCGGATTTATCAATCCGACTTTTTTAAATATTTTTTCTTCAAACGGCTTCATTAACTCTTTTATATCACAAGGTTCTTTAATCTGTTCTCTTATATTTGCCTGATACCCCCAGTCATCAAGATAACGAATAGCTTGAAGTTTTTTATATGCTTCATCGTTGTATTTTTTAGCGTTAAATTTTACTTTTACGCATGCCAACAAACTACCTAAGGTATTTGCACTTGTATTCCAGCCTGCATAACCATACATAGGCAGGGGAATATCAGAACTAAAAATTTGGTTCACAAAACCGTTGTCTGCACCGTTTGCATATCTAACATCCGCTATTGCATAAGGTTTAGCAGGAGGAATAAATGTTTTATTATAAGGCTGAGTATCCCAACCCATAACAAGCTCTCCTTGCTTTTCAACAAAATTATTAACCACAAGAACTATATCGGCATCTTTTTCTGTATTCACTACTCTAAATCCGCCAAGTTCAAGCTGCCCTAGAACGGATTTTTCAATTGATACATCTTCATAATTTGATATACAGCCTTTGTATTCCGGCTCTGTATATATAGGACAAACTTTAATATCTTTATTTACTGCTCTTGCCAAAAGAGTTAAAGGAATCTCATCTGCACCGGTTTTTGTTTTTCCGCCCAAATTTTCCAGCTCTTTTGCTTCTTCAACATTAAACCCAAACTCTGCACAATCATCTTTAGAAAATATTAAAGTATCAAATAAGCCCTCTTTTTGCCAATCAATGTACATCTTATTAATTTCAAAGTTTCTTTTTCTTGTTTTCATATAATCTTCCAAAATTTCTTTCGGAATATCTGTCTTTGGTATATGCCAATATTTTGAAGAATTATATGAATATTCAAATATTTTTTTACCCCACTTATTCCAATACTCTTTTTCTTCTTCATTATAATTATTATTAGAAATCCTCATTATACTTGAAAATGCATAAACCTTTTTTCCTTCAATAAGAGGCTTTAATCTTTCTATTCTTGTTTTTATTTCTTCAAAGCTGTCAGTTATTCTTCTTGAAGGAATTAAACCGCCATAAGCAAGCGTATCGAGAGATAGGATAAATACATCAATATGCGGTAAATGATTAAGCCAGTCAAATATTACATCAACATTTGCAGACTTAATAAGTCCTCCTAAATACTCTCTTGGCGGAATAAATAATTCTATATCTTCATCAATCGCACAGATATTTTTTGGTAAAGTATAACAAACCGGACGATTATCTATAGGAATAAAACAAACTTTCATCATTATAATTTTAACACATATTTGCTGCAGGCATCTTTTGTTAAGAAATATGAATAATTGTAAAACAATTCTAAAAAATTGTTACAATCGGCGCAAACGTAGTAGTAGTATTAGTATTATTATTAGTAGTAGTAGACTTTCTGCCACAAACTTTGTGTTTTACTAAAGTTTTTAAAATTTTTGTCGATTACAAAAAAGTAAGATTAAAAATAAGGAGTAAGTTATGGCAGGAAACAAACCAATTAAATTCGGATTAAACGATGTTTACAGAAAGCATACAGGCTATAAACCGAAAAAAATTGCAGACGGTTTTCCGAAACAAGAGCATACAAGATTTGCTAACCAAATAAAAATGAATGATATTTGGAATGCATTAGGAGGAAAAGACAAAGTTCCTGCGAAACTTCAAGAAATTTACGTAAAAATGTTCAATCACATAGCAGGGGAAGATGGCACTATTGATGCGAAAGAACTAAAAAGCTTTTTTGAAAAACTCGATAAAAAAGCCGGTGATGATGATATGTTATCAACCGGAGAAGCATATAGATTTGCAAAATCAAGAGGAGATGCTGATGCCTCAGATTGGTATTTGGGTTTTATTGAGGTTTACGATTCTACAACTGCCGAAGCCCCATCACAATTTATCAAAGCTCTGTTTGACACAAATAAAGCTAAACTTGCACAAGAAGATAAAGCAAAAGAAATTGCTGATAATACTACCGTTGATAAAGAAGGCAATTCAACATTCAGAGAAAAAGTTGATATGGAACACGAAGGCTCTAAAATAACAGAACGTCGTACAACTAAAGACAAAAACGGTAAAGTCACAAAAATTGAATACTACACTGAAGATAAAGAAATGAAGGCTGATTTATATAAAGATGGAAAATTGGTCGGGAAAATATACAAAAGAAATGACGGTTATACTCACACTGATACAATAGAAAACGGAAGAACTATTAAATCAAGAACAGACGGAAAAGGCGGATATTGGTCAGTAACAAATTATTTCTTTGATAAAGACGGACATCAAACAAAATCCGTAGTAAAAAATTCAGACGGAATGACTGTAACAGACTATGGAAACAGAATTGTTCATCAATATAAGGACGGAACATCAGATATAACTTATTGGAACAATGGCTCTATTACAAAGCAAGTAAAAAAAGATAAAGAAGGAAATGTTATTTCTTCTATTGAATTTAAAAATAACAAAGAAGGAAGACCTATACTGGAAACGCATAAGGACGGTAAAGGAAATGTAACAGGCACAATATCACATAAATATAACTCTGAAGGTCAAGAAACGGAAAGCATCAGCAAAGATGCAAACGGAAAAATACAACAAGAAGAATACTATAAAAACGGATATCCGACAAAACATATTTTCCATTGGCACAATGGTTCAACAGATACAACATTATTCAAACCAAACAGTTATGACAGAAAACAAGAAATAAGAAAAGATAAAAACGGAAATA
>CADBXV010000007.1:37994-71895 GCA_902798645.1 uncultured bacterium | reverse complement strand
AAATATTCTTTTTTAAAATTATCCAAAACGATTTCTTCATACTGTTTGGCACAATCAAATACGTAAAACGGAATCCCGATTTCTTCAGCAATTTTTCTTGCTCCTTCAATATCTTCTTTTTCATCAGGTCCGAAACAAGCACCGTGACGCTTGGGAAGTTTGTTTTTTAATTGTTCTTTAACACCTCTATCGCCCCAAATAGCCATTGTTGC
Source organism: uncultured bacterium (assembly GCA_902798645.1). GTDB lineage: Bacteria > Cyanobacteriota > Vampirovibrionia > Gastranaerophilales > Gastranaerophilaceae > CAG-196. Next base: position 71,683 of record CADBXV010000007.1, on the reverse strand, counting down.
ACCGATAACTTCATGACCTTGTTGTTTCAATAAAAATGCTGTTACCGAAGAATCGACTCCGCCTGACATCCCAACTAATATTTTCATTTTTACCTCTTAATAATATCCATAACTACTTAACCAGAACAGGTTGTGTTATTTCAAACATTTTATTAATACAAGCCATCGCTTTTTGAGAAGTTTCCTCATCAAGTGTTATTTCGTGTTCTTCTCTCAACAGTGAATTATAAATGTCGTCTAAAGTATTCCATTTCATATTTTGGCATACAAGTTTCTCTGATAATAAATAGAAAGTTTTGTTTTTATAATCTCTTTGGAGCCTGTCAAATACACCTTTTTCGGTTGCGATTGTGTATTCGGAAAAATTGGTTTTACGTACGTATTCCATAATTTCTTTTGTACTGCCGACAAAATCTGCAAGTTCTGACACTGTATGATGACATTCAGGGTGTGCAAGAATTTTTGAATTTGGATGTTCTAAGCGTGATTTTTTAACATCTTCTGCACGCAAGCGTAAATGTGTCGGACAAAAACCGTTATAAGTATGAACTTTAACTTTTCCTTTCAGTTGTGATTCAACCCACTTGCCCAAATATGTATCCGGTAAGAAAAGAACTTCATCCGAACCTAAATTCTTAACAACATCAATAGCATTGGAGCTTGTACAACAAACATCACATTCAGCTTTTATATCAGCGGTTGAATTTACATAACAAACAGCAGGTATTCCTTTATGCATTGCTCTAAACTCACGTAAAGATTCAACATTAATCATGTTTGCCATAAAACAGCCGGCTTCAAGTCTCGGTAATAAAACTTTTTTATTCGGAGATAACAGTTTTGCGGTTTCCGCCATAAAAGAAACACCTGCAAAAACTATGATATCAGCATCGGTTTCTTTTGCTTTACGGCTTAAATACAAGGAATCTCCAACAAAATCCGCAACTTCATCGACTTCGACGTTTTGATAACAGTGCGCCAAAATAACAGCATTTTTTTCCTGTTTAAGTTTATTAATTTTTTCGACTAATGAATTCATAATTTCGCCTTAATTTATATTATCTAATATTATTGTATAGACAGGTTTTAAAGTCAACAAAGATATATAAAAATCACTATCTGTTAATTTAAAAATATTTATTTTTCCCTTACATCAGATTGAACCATATTGAGTGTAAAATATTTATTTGCAACTCTGACTATATCGGAAGCTGTAACTTCATCAATCATTTTTACATAATCATTAAGAAAATTATATCCAAATCCGTATGCTTCAAACAGACCTACATTTGAAGCTTTCTCGGAATTAGTTTCAAGCGCAATAATAAAACCGCCTTTTAGTCTGTCTTTTGCATCTCTTAATTCGGTATCGGATACAAATTCTGATTTTAGTCTGTTAACTTCATTAAGCATTTTATCTTTTGAATATCCTAATGTCGCAGGGTTTGTTCCGATATAAGTCATAAATATTCCGCCTAGCATTTTAGGAGAATAACTTGAACCCAATTGATACGCAAGTCCGTCTGATTCTCTTAAATTGCGATATAATCGTGAACTTAATCCGGAACCAAGCATTGTATTTATAACTTTTAATGTTACAAAATCTTTTTTGTCCTGAACACTTGATGCCTGCCAGCCTATAAACAACCACGCAGTCTGAAGGTCTTTTATTTTTTGACTGATAACTTTAGGTGATGTCAATTTTGTCACTGTATAATTTTTGTATTCAAATTTTGGATTGCTCTTTTCTTTAAACATTGTACCAAAGGCTTCTGCAATCTTTTTTGCATCTACATTCCCGTTAACTGATATTATTATATTTTTAGGATCCAAAATTCGGTTATAATATCCTGCTACATCGTTTCTTGTTACTGTCGGCAATGTTTTTTCAAGAATTTTGTTTGTATGAGAATATACACTTCCTTCAAAAATTGCTGTTTTAAAGTTTTCCAACGCAACATTCATCGGAATATCTCTGCGCTGTTTAATTTTTGATAATATCTCTGAGCGAGTTTTTTCCAACTCATAATCGTCAAATAATGCGTTATTTAATACTTCATTTAAAACATCAATGGTTTTATCTATTTGAGCAGTTGTTGTCTGAATATCTATTAAAAAATAATCATCACCGCAAACAGGCTCTATTTGAATTCCGTTTTCATCAAGAATTTGAGCGATTTCCTGAGAAGAATACTTTTTTGTGCCTTTTAGCATAAGCTTTGCAACAAGCGTTCCTTCTCCCGAAACTTTTTCTATAAACTCTCCGCCTTTTGCTATAATGCTGATTGCTATAATATCATTATTTTTATTTTCGTTTATTAAAAGCGTAACACCGTTATCAATTTGATATTTTGCAATTCCGTTATGTTCGGAAATTTTTGTATATGTGTGAGATTTTACTTCTTGTTTTTTTACAACCTTCATAGATTCCGGAAGCACTAGCGATATTGCACTTTTATTTATTCCCAAATATTTTTGTGCTGCAGATTGTACATCACAGACTGTTACTTTCTTTATTCCGTCAATATATGAATCGTATAAATTTGAACTACCTGTTAATGCCATAATATATCCAAGTTCTGAAGCTATATTTGAAGTAGATTCTCTTGAATAATATGTATCCTGAATAATTTTATTCTTTGCTCTTTGAAGTTCCTCCTCCGTAACACCATATTTTTGAATTTCAGCTATATTTTCAAAAATAGCTTTTTCCAATTTTTCATAACCATGCGGTGTAAAATTAGCTGTTACATAAATAATACCGTCATCCCTAAAACTTCCGTTGGAAGCCGAAATAGAATAAGCCAACCCTTTTTGTTCTTTTATATCTTTATACAATCTTGATGATTTTCCGCCGCCAAGAATTTGTGCAAGAACATCAAGAGCAAATGTTTGTTTATCATTGATATCAGCTCCTCTAAAACCAATCATCATATATCCGGATTGCGTATCTGTGTATTCTATATTACGTTTTTGATTTTGAATCGGATGTTCTTTTTTGAACGTCATTTTTACAGGTTTTTTATATGGTTGATTAAAAGAGTTTTGAATTTTTTCTATTGTTTTTGCCGTATCAACATCCCCTACAACAAGAGTAATCATATTAGAAGGTGAATAGAATTTGTTAAAGTATTCTAAAATTTCCTCCCTGCGCATTGTGCCTACATTTTGCTCCGTTCCTATAACTTTTCTTTTATACGGATGTGTAGTATACATCAACTTATTTAGGTTATCGTAAACTTGTTTTGATGGACTATTTCCGTCTTTAGAAATTTCTTCTATAACGACTTTTCTTTCTTGTTCAAGTTCTTTTCTCGGTATTTGAGGATTAAGAAGCATGTCTGAATGTAAATCAAGCGCTGTATCAAAATCTGCAGAAGGAATTGTTATATAATAATGAGTAAAATCTTTGCTGGTCGCTGCATTAACCACTGCACCTTTTGATTCTAATATTCTGTCCATATCTCCTGTCGGATGAGCTTTTGTTCCTTTAAAGAAAAGATGTTCCAAAAAGTGAGAAATTCCGTTGTTTTCATCATTTTCATTAATAGAACCCGTTTTTATCCATGTATCTATTGTAACAATAGGATTATTATGTATCTCATATACAACAACCGTTTGGCCGTTAGGGAGTTTTTGTACTGTAAAATCCTGTGCATTAACACTCAATGTGAACAAAAATATTATTAAAACAACGATTAACTGCTTAAATTTACGCATTAAATTATTCCTCTCTTACAAATTTTCTTATTTACATATCCTCTAAAATTATAATAATACATTATTTTTTCATTTTCCATAGCCTTGTTAGGAAAAAATAAATCTCAAAACAATTTTTAAATTATATATTTTGTTTCTTGTTTTGTTTGGAATAAAATTAAATCATTGGGGAGCAAAAAGATGAAAGAAAAAGTTTTAATATTAGGTTTATCAAAAAGCGGTATTGCTGCAGCTGAAGGAGCTGTCAAAAGAGGATGCGACGTATTTATTACAGAAAGCAAAGAACCGAAAGAAGAATATATAGTTAAGTTAGAAGAACTTAAAAGCAAAGGTATTAAAATAGAAACCGGCGGACATACTGATAATTTTATTGAAGGAGCAAGCTATGCCATTACAAGCCCGGGGATTCCGCCTAAATCGGAAATATTTCAGAAACTTAGGGATAGAAATATTCCTATAATTTCAGAAATAGAATACGCATACCAAAATACCGATATTCCTTTTATAGTAATAACCGGAACTAACGGCAAAACTACTACAACAGCACTTGTTTCACATATTTTAAGTAAAAACTTTTCTGCTCCTGTTTGCGGAAATATAGGTGTACCTCCAACATCACTGATAGACGAAAAACATGATTTTCTTATTTGCGAAGTAAGTTCATTTCAAGCTGAAATGACAGAGAACTTTAAAGCTAAAATAGCTTGTTGGACAAATTTTACACCTGATCATATTGATTGGCATAACGGATTAGAAAATTATTTCAAAGCAAAAGCAAAATTATTTTTAGGTACACAAGCTCCGGAATATGCAGTACTAAATGCACAGGATAAAAGATTAGCCGATTTTGCAAAAGAATGCAAAAATGTTGTTATGTTTGATGATAACAAAGACTGTTATATAAAAAATAATGCCATTTTTTATAAAGATGAGGAAATTATTACCCTATCAGATTGTCCTCTAATCGGACATCATAATTATCAAAACATAATGTGCGGAATCATTATTGCCAAACTTGTCGGAATGAAAAATAAAGATATAAGAGACAGAATTATGTCATTCAAAGCTCCAGAACACAGACTGGAAAAAGTTAGAGAAATGGACGGAATAACATTCTACAACGATTCAAAAGCCACAAATCCTGAGGCTTCTATTGTAGCTATTGATTCTTTTAATAATGTTGATGTTGCACTTATTTTAGGCGGACGAGATAAAAATACAGATCTTACGGAAATGTGCAATTCAATAAATAAACACATCCACACAGTTCTTTTAATCGGTGAAGCAACTCAACGATTTGAAGAAAATCTGATAAAAAACGGTTTTAGTAATATAATAAAAGAAAGCAGCATGGAAGATGCCATTGATAAAGCAATTAGCTTAAATCCGGATGTAGTTCTGCTTTCACCTGCTTGCGCAAGTTTTGACATGTTCAAGAGTTACGAACACAGAGGAGAAGTTTTCAAAGATTATGTCCTATCCAAATAATGAAAATTTAAGCCCTCAAAATATGCAATCAGACAAGCCATTGTTGATAGCAGTAGTTTTTCTTGTCGTTATCGGATTAATGGCAATCTTTTCAGCAAGCGCTCCAAAATGCGTTGAGATGGGTGTAAATCCCGCAAGATTTTTAATACAACAAATTATTGGTGTTATTGTCGGATTTGCAGGGTTAAAATTTTTATCTAACTTTCATTACAAAAAACTTCTTAACTACACCATGCCGGTCGCTTTATTTGTAATAATAATGCTGGTTCTTGTTAAAATAGCCGGTGTTACTGTAAACGGCGCACAAAGATGGATATACATAGGACCGATAAGCTTCCAGCCGTCAGAATTTGCAAAACCTGCTATTGTTTTACTCTTGTCCGCAGTTTTCACAAAAGACACAAGACTTTTAGATGAAAGGAAAATCTCTCGTGCTTTTGTACCGATTTTAATAATGATAGGATTAATATTTATCCAGCCAAACCTAAGTATGGTAATTCTTTTAATGGCAACTGCAGTTGCTATATACATTTGTGCCGGAGGTTCATGGAAATTAATTTTTAGTTATGCTTCTCTTGCAATTCCGCTTTTGTTGATAAAGGGTTTAAAAGGATATCAGTCCTCAAGAATTGCAACGTGGTTTCATCCGGAATCAGATCCGCTCGGAGCAGGATATAATATTATTCAATCACTTGTTGCGTTTGCATCCGGAGGCTTGTACGGTGTAGGATATGGAAGCTCTAAACAAAAATTAGCTTGGCTTCCTGAAGCTCATACAGATTTTATTTATGCGGTTATAGGCGAGGAACACGGTTTTATCGGATGCCTTTTGATCGTATGTCTTTTCTGGACAATACTTCAAAGAGGTTTTCACATAGCTTCAAAATGTCAGGATATGTACGGGAAATTACTTGCACTTGGATTAACTTTTTCGCTGTGCTTCCAAGGTTTTACAAATATGTTTGTTGCGAGTTCATTTGTTCCGGCAACCGGTATTCCTATGCCATTTATAAGCTATGGCGGTTCTTCCGTTATGGTATCATTATGGATGGTTGGTATAATTTTAAATATTTCAAAAGACAATGTAACAAGAGGAAGATTTGGTAATGTCAGAAGTTTACAATAACAAATACTTCGTAACCGGAGGCGGCACCGGAGGTCATATTTACCCTGCACTTGCTGTTGCAGACGAACTAACAAAAAACGGAGCAAAAGTTTATTATGTTGGTAATAAACGCAATATGGAATATGAACTAGCCTCAAAAAAAGGATATAAATTTCTGCACGTTAGTGTAAAGAGCATGCCCAGAGGATTAAATCCCAAGTTTTTCTGGTGGGGAGTTAAACTCACCAAAGCCATTTTGTATTCAATAAGATACATTCAAAAATACAAACCAAATGCCGTTTTTGCTACAGGAGGATACGTATCCGCACCTATGGTTTTTGCTTGTATAATAACCAAAACACCATATATGATGCATGACTGCGATGCCATGCCGGGGCTTGTAACAAGAAAACTTTCAAGAAGGGCAAAATATGTTTCTTTAGCATTTGAAAAAGCTAAGAAATTCATTCCTAATAAACATGCTATTGTCACCGGAAACCCAATCAGAGAAGAATTTAAGACAATGTCAAAAGAAAAAGCCGTTGCGGAATTCTCTCTTAACAGTTCTAAACTCACGCTTGCAATAATGGGAGGCTCTCAAGGCGCAAAATCTATAAATAATACAACTGTTGAACTTTTAAAAGAACTTTCGCAGGAACTTAATCTTCAGGTTATATTCCAAACGGGAAGAAAAAATTATGAAGAAGTCATCGAATATTTAAAACAGATTTATCCGACTTGGGAACAGGACAACAATCTTATTGTAAAACCATATTTTGATAATATGACAGCTGTATTAAAAGCATCTGACATAGTAATTTCACGTGCCGGTTCTCTGAGCATCTCAGAAATTTGTGCATCTAATACTGCACCCATACTTGTACCATACCCACATGCAGCAGCAAATCATCAGAGAATTAATGCAAAATCTCTGCTTGAAAACGGTGCTTGCATCTATATAGAAGATGCCGATTTGGAGCCTAATTTGCTAAGAAAAACTATTGTTGATTTGATTAACTCACCCATAAAAATGAATTACCTTAAACAAAATTCAACATACCTTGCAAAACCGGATGCAACAAAACAAATTGGCGATCTTATCAGATCTTTGTAAAAAATCTGTTTGAGTATTACTGACATTGAACTACAGACTTGCTCTATCTATGATTTTTAATATGTTTTTATAATAAATGCCGTAAAATATTCAAATTGACTGTTCTTTACATCCCCTTTTATATTTAACACCATTGATATATAATTTCTTTGCGATGAATACTCAAATAAAAAACAGTACAAAAACTACAGCGAGTATGCTTGTTGAAACACTTATTAAGCTTGGGGTTGACAGTATTTTTGGATACCCCGGAGCATCTGTGCTGAGTATTTATAATGAATTATCTAACACAAATAAAATAACACACTATTTAGCAAGACATGAACAAGCTGCTATACACGCAGCAGAAGGTTATGCCCGTTCGGGAGGAAAAGTAGGCGTTGTGCTGGTAACTTCCGGTCCGGGTTTTACAAATACAATAACAGGAATTGTAAATGCTTATACCGATTCAACACCGTTAGTCGTTCTTGCAGGCGACGTTTCTTCTGCAAATAAATCCGGTAAAATATTTCAAAATGTTGATATAGCTTCTCTGACAAAGTCTTGCGCAAAAAAAGTTTACTCATTATCAGAAAATGATGATATCGTTCAAATTCTTGAAGAAGCTTTTAATATTGCTAATACGGGAATTAAAGGTCCGGTAATAATTGCTCTTCCAAGAAATATTCTTGAATCTGCGTACAAAAGCAAAGGTACAAATATTATAGAAAATGATATAAAGACAAAAAATTATTCATTGGCAATAAATAAGCTTGATAAATTATTGTCTGAAGCAAAAAAGCCGCTTGTATTAGTTGGAGGCGGTGCAACAAACGCTTCAAAGGAAGTTACGGAATTAGTTAATAAATATCATCTGCCTCTTGTGTCAACCCTTATGGGCATTGGTATTTTCCCCTCTGAAAATGATTTATATTTGGGAATGATTGGTATTAACGGAACACATACAGCTAATATTGCTTTAAATAACTGTGATTTATTAATTGCTTTTGGTGCTGCTTTTTCTGACCGTTCCACATGCAAAAAATCTAACTTTGGAGAAAATACCAAAATCGTAAGCGTAAACCTAAATTTGATATCAGATGATTTTGAACTTCAAATAAAAGCTGATGTAAAAGACTTTGTATCTCAATACTTAATGACAGCTTGTGTTCCTGAAATCTTATATCCTGATTGGTTAAAACAGATTAAAGCAATTAAGGAAGAATTTGTATTTGAAGACAAAAGTGCTAACTGCCTTCATTCGTCATACGTTCTTGCAACTTTATCCGAATACACAAGAAAATATGAACCTATTGTAGTAACAGATGTCGGACAACATCAAATGTTAACAGCTCAGTTTTACAACTTTAACCAACCGAGAAAATTTATTACATCCGGCGGATTAGGCACAATGGGATTTGGCCTGCCGGCTTCAATCGGTGCGCATATTGCAAATCCGGATAATCTTGTTCTTAATATTACCGGAGATGGCTCTTTTCAAATGAATTTACAAGAGCTTGCAACTTGCAGAGAACATAACATACCAATCAAAATAATAATTATGAACAACGGATACCTTGGTATGGTAAGACAGATGCAAGAAAAAATTTACAATAATTGTTATCAGGTAGAAATGACAAATCCTGATTTTGTAAAAATAGCGGAATCTTATGACCTTTTTGCAATTCGGGTAACAAATGAAAATGAGCTTATCCCTGCAATCAATAAAGCAATCGAACATAACGGTACCGCAATTGTTGACATTATGATTGACGCTTTTGAAGAAGTATAAAACAAAACAAAAACCACCCAAGAAAGGATGGTTTTAAATTTTCCCGATTTTCCTTTTTAATCACAACAGACACTCTAAAGGTCTGCCGTTTTTATCCGATAAATGAGCATTATACTCATTCATCTCCTTTTCCCGACTTCTAAAGTCCCGCCTGAATGAATTGTTTTTAAATCAATCCAACAGAGCTTCCAAAATTGCTGCATTTTTAGTAGCCATTGTACTTGCTTTTACTCTGCTTTTGTACATATAACTTCTCAAAGCTTCTCTAATAAGTTCGGAACGTGTACGATTTTCGCCTTCCGCAACTTGGTCAATTCTGTCCAAAAATTCTTCGGGCATTGAAATTAAAACTCTAGCCATATATTTCTCCTTTATGCTGTAGTTATATTTGATATCCTGTATATATATAAAGTCACGAAAAAATTAAAAATTGCTATTTTTACATAAAATTATTAAGTTTTGTAACAAAACGAATCCTTATAACTGCTCCTAACGGTCTATTGACTTAAGGGTCGAAAGCTAAAATAATAGTATTATGGAAACCATTTTAGATATAAAAAATTTAAACTTATATTTTGGTGAATATCAAGCTTTATTCGATATAAACCTTACGCTAAAAAAAGGAGAAATGAGAGCTGTTGTCGGAGAATCAGGCTGTGGCAAAACAATGACAGCAATGTCTGTAATGCGTTTAATTCCTAAATCTGCAGCGATAAAAAGCGGAGAGATTATATTTAAGGGAGAAAACTTGCTTTATTATAAAGAAAAACAAATGCAAGAAATAAGAGGAAATAATATCGCACTTATTCCTCAGGATCCAATGACTTCTCTAAATCCGCTATATACAGTCGGGAATCAGCTTATAGAATCAATCAGAGCGCATTCTCACGTTTCTTATCATCAAGCAAAAAGAAAAGCAAAAGAGGTTTTAGATTTAGTAAAAATCAGTGATGCTGAGAATAAATTAAATTTTTATCCGCATGAATTTTCCGGAGGAATGAAACAAAGAATAATTATTTCTATGGCTTTGGCAACAAAAGCGGAACTTATAATTGCTGATGAACCAACAACAGCACTGGATGTAACAATTCAGAAACAAATAATGGATTTGATTAACGAAATAAAAGAAGAATTCGGCACCACAATTCTTCTAATTTCGCATGACTTGGCTCTTGTAAGCAACTATGCGGATAACATCTCAATTATGTATTCAGGACATATTGTTGAAGAAGCTTCCGCAAAAGAGTTTTTTAAAAACCCGATTCACCCTTATTCGAACGCACTATTAAATTCGCTACCGACAAATAATCCGATACTAAAACTCAAAACAATAGAAGGCGCTCCGCCAAGTATTCAAGAAAATATAACAGGGTGCAAATTTCACCCACGCTGTCAATTTTGTAACCCTGAAATCTGCATAAAAAATACACCTGTTTTAAAAGAAAAATTAATGAATCATTTTTCTGCTTGCCTAATAAAGTAATTATTAAAGGGTGTTCACAATAAAAGAATAAAACACAGTCTTTGAGAAGGCTATGCCCAATGAATCTCTAAAAATTAACTATACTCTAACGAGTTTGCATGATAATTCTTTGGATTGTTTGTTAGAGATTCTTCGCCTTAAATGGATAAATGGCTCAGAATGACGTAAACACAAGACTTAAGAAAATACATCATTCTGAGGTAACAACCAAGATAAGCCGAAGAATCCATTTAAAACAAATTGTCACGCAGGCTCTAACTCTCACAATAACAGATAGTGTTAACACCCTCTAATAAAATTCGTTCGTTAGCAGGATGAAATTGAAAAAAAAATTGTTATAATTATATTAGCAGAGGTATAAGTATGAAAAATGTTGTTATATTTTTTATGATTTTCTCATTCATAATTACATGTACAACCGCTTGCACTAATCAAGGCAAGCCAAAGCAGAATATGATTCAATCAAAACGCAGATTTGCTGACTATCTTGAACCTCAAGCACAAAAAAATCCTAATGCTATTGATTTATCCGAAGGTCCAAAACTGCAATATAACGCAAAATTTGGGCCAAAAAATCCGGAATTTGATATAAAAATAGAAGATCCGTATTCATATTAGCGAGGAAAATTTGAACCAACAATTTAATCAAGAAATGAATAACAGAAAGTTTGTCGGCAGACTTGTGTATTCTGTCCTTACCGAGCGCAGATGCGTAAGAGAGGCACTTAAACTTTTTCCCGACTCAATGGATAAAAATATTGAATGCGCATATCACGCACTTGTTCATTTTGAAGCTGATGAAGATTTAAGATACAAGGATATTGAATATAAAGAAGAACAAAACGATTATTTGGAATTTATAGCAGAAACTCTTGTGGCAGGAAAAGAACTGCCCAGAAATATTATTGCAGACTATGAAGATTATTATAAAGGTACTGCTTCTCTATGGAAAAACGGCTGGAACGGATTCTTAAGAGAATTCAAAAGATTTATTAATATCTGACTAATAAATTTTATTTAATAGCCATAATTATTTTATAAATTGTTTCGATTTTTTCTCTGTCGTTGATTGACTGAACAGTTTTAATTATTTCATCGACAAGAATATCTTTAGGCTTAATATAATTCACCATAAACAAATCTTGCGGAGTAATGTCTAAAGTTTGAAGAATTTTTTCCAATGTATCAGCTTTAAAAAAGTTTTTTCCGATTTCTATTCCGCACAGAGTTCTTGGAGCAATACCAAGCTTTTCGGCAAATTGCTCTTGAGAATATCCCTTGTCTTGTCGAAGTTTTTTTATCCTCGCACCTAATTGTTTTTTGATATTTAATGTCATAATTCTTTTATTATTTTATATTTTATCTCTCATTATCAACAGGATAGCGGATATAAATAAAATGCTATAAATTGATACAATATATAAAAACAAAAGCATTGTTTATTAACTTTTGTAAAGCATTTAAAGCAACTATTTATCAATATTTTAAGAAATATTTATATTTGACATCAATTTACTAGGCAATTTTTGAGGTTAAAAATACTTTATATAGACATAAGTGAAAAATAAACAAACGAGGAAAGGATTTTATTATGGGAAACGAAATGACAGTAACAACAAGGACTTTTACAGTAAAAGAGGGCATGACACCTGAGGATGTCAGAAAATCTCCTTATGCAACAGCTCAACAGAAAAAAATGGCAGATGTGTTTGATGCAGACGGTGTTAAAGGATATTCTAAGAGAGAAGCGGATGTATTCAATGCAACAGCAATTGCTGACCATGGCAAAGACTGCGTATCACTTTGGACAAAATACTCTGACGGTTCAAGAAAGGAAACTCTCGTAAAAGGTGACCTAAAAGCTTTCAAGTATGCACCTGAAGGAGATATTAAACCAACAAAATACATGTCAGGAAAACCCAAAACAAAAACATTGAAAAACAAAGAACAGCAAATAACATTCGTTCAAGACAAAAATTCAAAACTAAAATATCCGGCAAATTACACCAGAGTAGAAGTTGGTAAAGGCGGTATTGTTTCTTCCGATACCACATACTATGTAGGAACAGACAAACCGGAATATATTAACTATAGCAATGAAGACAAAAAAACACCAGTATATGAAAAATTCGATGAAAACGGACAATTAAAATATAGCGTAAAACAAGATTTTGAATATCGTCCGGGGCGTGACATTCCATATACTATGTACAATGCCCAAGGTAAAAAAGAAGCAGAAGGTTTTTATGCTTTAAACGATGATTTAAAAAAAGAAGTATTTTACGAGAGATATTTTCACGACAAAAAAGATCCATTACGTGTAACTTATTCAGAAGATCGTGATATAAAAACAGGCAAACTTATAGAAAAATATGATCATGGATATACATATAAATATAAACAGGATGGCTCATATACAACAGAAAAATGGGGAGACGGAGGATTGGCTATAGAGTCATATAACTCAAAAGATAAATTAGTAAAAAAACAACAGTTAGATTATAACAAAGTGCTGAAATACACAGTAACACCACAATACAATAAGGATGGAATAATAATCAAAAACGATACCATTTGGAACAAATAAAAATAAGGCATTATCCCTCCCCTATGGGAGGGATAACAGCTCTTTGCAATGTTTGTGAGCATTAGAGCTGCAAGGAGAGGGTAATAAAAAATTTTTTGTCAGGTTAAATCTGACCTACATAACTTAGGTCTAAACCCTCACCGGTTGGGGAGGGTAGAAATTCGCTTTGAAGGCTTGGCATGAAAAGCAGAATTTCGGGTGGGGTTCAATGTTTGTATTCATTATTTGTCAGGTGGAACCTGACCTACTTTGAAAAAGTGTTATGTGCTCAATATTGTATAGTAAAGTAGGGTACGATGTTTCGCACCTTTCTTTATTTATTAAATCTTTCAATTGTTTTTTGACAATTAGCTTCAATAAATTCTAATATCTTTTTTGAAATAGGTTGATTTAGTTCTGAATCTATTTTTTTAACAATCTTAGGTAGTATCTCAGCTTGTTTCAATATAATTTTTCTTAATTGAGTATAGCTGATATCAAAATCTTCTGCCATTTTTTTCCATCTTTCAGGAATAATCATGTCGGGATTATAATATCCGCCAATTTTCATTGCCAACTCTTGACTTAACTCAGGATATATTGCAGTACAAAGTATGTCATAAGCAGGAGCAAGTTGCATTTTATTATTTGAGTACAATATAGAAAAGTTCTTTCCGTGAGCATCATAATTTCCAATAAGATAATTAAATACTATTCTATTTATAAGCTCTACTTTACTGGCGGCAGGTGATGACGTTTTATTTGCTATTTCAAAGCAATCCTTTAATTTAATTCCGCCTTCTTTTTCATACTTAAACGCACTTATAATATTTTTTGCCTGACAAAAATCTTCCTGATGTATTCTTCTTATTTTACCGTTTTGAACTTCTCTATCATATCTTTTAATCAACAAATACTTTAATTTTTTTGTTGTTCTGACTTCTGCTTCACAAACATTCAAGCCAACTAATTTTGCGACTTTTAAACATATATACTCATTTTCTATAGAACCCTCTATCCCTTTTATCATTGGTTTTAGGATATGAGTTGTCGGTACATCTTTTTGGGGAAGTGATACTATATTATCAATAAGCACAACTGCCATTTTATCTTGTGCACCTGCCAATGATAATCTAAGCCCATTTGAACCGGTTAATAACGGTTTTTGAGGTAAGGCAGAAATATATTCTTCCTACTCAATGTTTATTTTTAAACCTAATGCTTTCACAACTTGCATAGCCTTACCTATTTCACAAGTTTTTTTGCCCTTCTCTAAATCAACAATATATCTTACTCCAACATTACATGCTGCTGCAACATCAGACTGTGTTAAGGATTGATTTTTACGGGTTGTTTTAATAAATTCACCTAATTCTTCTATACTGTTTATTTCCATAAATACTCTATTTTTCACCATATTTTTACCGTTCAGTAAAAATGTATCATTTTCTAAAAAAAAGTCAAATAAAAATATAAAATTTTACCGTTCAGTAAAAAAGCATGCTTTTTGCATGCTTTTTTCGTCTTTTTTTATTAAAATTTACCGAACTGTAAAATTTATTTCTGCACTACATAGACTTACGATCTGCAATTTCTTCCATCTTGTGATCAGCCAATCTTGAATCGCCTTTTACACGAGAGTATGAAAGATACCCGTTCATTCTGTCAATCTTTGTAAGGTTTCTGCTTCCGCATTTCGGGCAGACATCCATGTTTAATTCTTCGTGTCCGCAGTCATCACAGTATGAAAGCGAAAGGTTAACACCTTCGTAGAAACCCATATCCATTGCTCTTAATACCAATGTTTTAACCGCATCAGTATTATAATCAAGCGGATATTTTACGTATTGAATCTTTCCGCCGTTCATCAAATCCCAAAATCTCTTTTCAAGATCTTGTTTTTGAATAGGTGTAATATCTTCGCTTACGTGGCAATGGAAAGAATTTGAAACATACGGTTTGTCTGATACATGAGGAACGATGCCGTATTTTTTACGGAATTGTTTTACCTGCAATCCGCAAAGATTTTCTGCCGGCGTTCCATACAGAGCATACATATTTCCGTCTTCTTCTTTAAATTCATTGACTTTCTTGTTAATGTATTCCATAACTTCAATTGCGAACTGACCGTCCTCAACAAGTGATTTGCCGTTATAAAGTTCTTGAAGCTCATTAAGTGCTGTAATACCGAAAGATGCTGTTGCAGATTTCAATATTGGTTTAATCTTGTCATGAATACCTAAATGACCGCCCAAGAAACCGCCTTCGCAATATGCAAGCGGATTAACTGATGCCTTCATTTCTCCCAAGTATTCGTAAGTTCTGATGTGAAGTTGTCTGATTAATTCCATATAATAATCAAGAACTTCATAGAAATCTCTGCTTTCTTTCTTAGCCTTAGCATAAATCATAGGTAAGTGCAAACTGATTGCACCGATATTAAAACGACCGACAAAGATTGGTGTATCATTTTCGTCAGCAGGTTTCATACCACCTCTTTCATACCAAGGTGATAAGAATGCTCTGCAACCCATTGGAGAAACAACTTTACCGTATTTTTTGTACATTGAAGCAACGTATCCTTCACCTGAAAGTGATAACCAGTCAGGATACATAGCTTTTTTAGAGCATTCAATACCTGCTTCAAATACATCATGGTTAATTTTGCCTTCTCCGTGTAAGTTTTCATCATACAAGAAAACTATCTTAGGGAATAATACAGGTTTTTTGTTACCTTTCTTGCCTTGACCGTTCATACGAATTTTAAGCATAGCTTTTGTAGCCATTCTTTCGTATTCTTCTGTACCAAGACCTGCTGTAACAGTAATAAACGGATAATCACCACGAGATGATGCAACCGTATTAAATTTGTATTCCCAGCCTTGGAAACCTTGTTCAAAATCTTTTTGAACATCAGTCATAGCAGCCTCTCTTGCTTTTTCAAAGTCCAGACCTAAGCATAAATATTTTTCGTTTTGTCTTTCAAAAGTTTTATGTGCGTACGGTGCCAAAATTTTATCAACTTCAGCAACAGTAAAACCGCCATATTGTTGGCTTGCAGCTGCCATAACAATATCACCGATTACGTCAAATGCTACATCAAGAGATTTCGGTTCATTGTACCACAAGTTACCCATCTCAAATCCGCCTTTAAGAACTGATGCAACATCAAATAAACAACAGTTCATTGTATCACGACGTGCTGACATATCGTGGATATAAATGTAACCATCTCTTATTGCTTGAAGTTCATCTACTGTTAAGAAGAACTTTTTGTATAATTCTTTGTTAAGTTCATTGAAAATCAAAGAACGCTTTGTAGAAACTAATGTTGAATCAGCGTTTGAATTTTCTTTATCGCCGATGTACATAATTCTTTGAGATTCTTGATAAACTTTGTCTAACATGTGTACAAAGTCTTGCTTGTAGTTTCTGTAGTTTCTATAGCTTTGAGCAACAGCAGGATTGAGAGCCTCCAGTGCACCTTCAACAAGGTTGTGCATTTCAGCTATTGTAATCTCTGACTTACCCATTTTTGCGATATTATTATCCACAAAATTACATATATTTTGAATCTCCTCATCTGACAACTTAACTAAAACTCTTGTTGCAGATTTTGTTATAGCGTTAATAATCTTTTTGTTATCAAATTCTTCTCTTGTTCCGTCTTTTTTTATAACATATATATGTTCAAGCTTAACAGGCTTAATTTGTTGAGCTTGCAATTGAGCAACCTGAGAAATAAACTCTTTGTTTGGAGAGTTTGATTTGCGCATTACATCAGTAGCAGTACTCGCAACTGCCCTTGTTGATGAAAATTCTACTACATTTCCTTCCTTGTTTATACTATTTTGCATATGATCGATAGACCTCCTAATCGTACATTGAGCAAGGTAAGCTATTTTATTTCTTTAACTACCTCTATTAAGAGAATAACATTCTCTTCCCAAAATCTAATCCACTATATAAATGATAATTCAAATAATCAATGTAATCAAACATGTTAATAAAAGTTAAGAAAGCCTAAAACCGGCTCTATTAGCTAACTTTACATTTCTAAATATTGTAAAATTTGTAACAGTTTTTTCATGAATTTTTGTAAAAATTATTGACAATTTTCACAGCCATTTTAAATTGTTAATCTTACACTTCATGAATAAAAACAATCAAAAAATCAAGGGCATGCTTTTATCAGAAATAAAGGCATGCTGTAACTTTTGCATCATTTTATGTAAAATGATGCATTAAACTATAAATTAATCCAATCTATGAGATTGCGAATTTCACCAAAATCAAAATCCTTAAGAATATTTTGAGTATCAAGATTTTCTTTTATGGGATTTATCGTTATCTCGCCGTCTGCATAAACTTTAGTGTAATTTTTACCCTCTTTTGCACAATACGGAACTTTAACCGTTCCATCCTTGCAAAGATATGCCAAGCCGTGAACTCTGCAAATAATCGGGCGATTAGAATAAACCGAACATTTTTTATCAATCAAAAAAGGACAAGCTCCGCCTTTTTTCATTTCATTAATATTATTTTGAACAATAATTTTATCCTTATCACTTAATTTTATAAAACCCTGCATCAAATATTCCAACTCAACTGCAGATAAAGGATAATCCCCCGATTCACAACAAAAAGAACAACCGAGTTTACAATTGATAAACTCTTTATGCAATGTAAAATACTTCTTTAATCTTTCATCTAAATCACTTAAAAAATCTGTGTAATTCATAAATATTAGTAAATTTAAACTATCAACAAATTACTTGTTTTTTGATTATTTATATCTATTTACCAAGACGAAATCTTGCCCAAAAACTTTTTGATTCGTGACTTTCAAGTTGCTCAATACGTTTTGAAAGTTCTCTGTTATGTTCAATTAAATCTTTTACCTGTTGAGCAAGAATTTCATTGTCTCTTTTGTATCCGCCGGCTTCAATAAGTTTTTCAGTCAAATTTGAATTTGTAATATCATCACTAATTTTTTTAGCAACCGCCTCTGCCAGCATTTGAAGGGTTTGGCTTGAAACATCAAGTGTAAAGCTTTTACCTTGAACTTGTTGCTGTGTTTCTGCTTCCAGCTGTTGTTTTGCTTCTTGAACAGCAATATTGTTCGCAACTTCTTCCAATCTTCCTTCTATTTCTTCACCTTTTTCGTCAAGAATAACCGGTTGAACGGGTTTTGGCGGTTCTTCGTACTTTTCTACACGAGCCTCAATTTTTGCAAGTTTCACAATAATTTGCTCATCAGTAAATCCTTGAGCTTTTAAAGAAATTCCTCTTTTTATTTTTTCTAATGCAAGTTCATCATAAAATTCCAAACCATCTTCATCTTCATAGATTGCTTCAATTTTCCAATCTTCCAAAAACAAATCGAGAGAATGTTTGTCTATATAATAATTTTCGGTATTTAAACTTTTTAAAATAGATTCTCTGTTAAACATCCGCTAATCCTCATCTTTTTACGAGTCTTGCAATATCACGTTCCTGCGTTTTTTTTGTAATTGCTTCCCGCTTATCGTATATTTTTTTACCCTTCGCAAGTCCGATTTCTATTTTAGCAAAACCATGCACAAAAAACAATTCTAAAGGAACAATTGTTACACCGTCTTTTTTTACCTTATCTTGTATTTTTAATATTTCTCTTTTTTGCAGGAGAAGTTTTCTTATTCTGTCAGGTTTATGATTAAATCGATTTCCCTGTTCATAAGGCGAAATATGCATTCCATATAAAAATATTTCACTATCATCAATTTTTGCAAAAGAATCTTTCAGATTAACCATACCTTTACGAATAGATTTAATCTCTGTTCCGGTTAACACCATGCCGGCAATAAACTTATCAAAAATTAAAAAATCATGAAAAGCTTTTCTGTTTGTAGATATAACTTTTTTATCCATATGAACATTATAATTCAAAACAAGCAATTATGAGAATATATAAAGTTAAATTTTACAAAAGATTTAACTATCTTTTTCCTATGATTTTATGTTATTATTTCTAATGAACATAAAGGAGTAGTAATGCCGTTTGAATTTGAACCGCAAAAGATTAAGGATATTATATTAATTAAACCTAAAGTTTTTGGTGATAACAGAGGTTTCTTTTTGGAGAGTTATAAAAAATCGGATTTTTATGCAAACGGCATAAATATTGAATTTAATCAGGATAATCACTCCAAGTCAACAGCACACGTGCTAAGAGGTCTGCATTATCAAGCCAACCCCTATGGACAGGCAAAGCTTGTGAGATGTTCCAAGGGAAGAATTTATGATGTTGCAGTTGATATCAGACCTAAATCTGAAACTTTTGGGCAATATATAAAAGTTGAACTTTCAGAGGAAAACAAATATATGTTATTTATTCCGGAAGGGTTTGCGCATGGTTTTGTCGTTTTATCAGATGAAGCAGAACTTTTATATAAAGCAAGCGGAGAATATGCACCTCAAGCTGACAGAGGAATTTTATGGTCTGATAAGGATATAAATATAAATTGGGAAATAGATTTTGAGCCTATTTTAAGTGAAAAAGACAAGGTTCAACCTAAATTCAGCGAGATTAAAAAAGAGGAGTTAATATAATGACAACATTATTGGTAACAGGCGGAGCCGGTTTTATTGGAAGCTGCTTTGTAAGACACGAACTAAAGAAACATCCGAATTACAAAATCATAAATTTGGACGCTCTTACATATTGCGGAAATATTGAAAATCTTAAAGATGTTGAAAATAACCCTAATTACCAATTTGTTCACGGAAATATATGTGACAGAGAATTAGTCAGAGAACTTGTGAGGGAATCTGATTGCGTAGTCAATTTTGCAGCAGAATCACACGTTGATAATTCTATCAAACATCCTGAAATATTTATTGAAACAAATGTCCAAGGCACATTAAACTTACTGCAGGCTTCAAAAGAAATAGGTGTTGAAAGATATTTACAGGTTTCTACAGACGAAGTATACGGAACATTAGGTAAAACCGGTTATTTTTATGAAACAACACCACTTGCGCCAAACAGCCCGTACTCAGCAAGTAAAGCCAGTGCCGATATGTTGGTTAGAGCATATAAAGAAACTTACGGATTGCCGACATTAAACACAAGATGTTCAAATAATTACGGACCTTATCAGTATCCGGAAAAACTCATTCCGTTCTTTATCTCTCAACTCTTAAAAGGGGAAAAAGTACCTGTATATGGCGACGGTTTAAATGTTCGTGATTGGTTATACGTATATGACCACTGCGAGGCTATTGATGTCGTTTTACATTCAGGTAAAATCGGCGAAGTATACAATATCGGCGGACACAACGAAAAAACAAACATGGAAATAACTCATTTAATTCTTGATGCAATGGGCAAAGATGAATCTTCCATAAAATATGTTGAAGACAGATTAGGTCATGACAGAAGATATGCAATCTCAAACGACAAAATTACATCTGAACTTGGCTGGAAACCTTCATTAACATTTGAAGAAGGTATTAAAATTACTATTGACTGGTATTTACATAACCAAGATTGGATGGAACATATAGCAGCTCGGAGGCTCAGTAGTTCGGTAGCTTAGTCAGCGGTTGGTATATTTACTTGAAAGGATTTTAATTTGTATAAACAATTTGAAATAAGGCATGATTCGATTAATGCATTGAAGAAATCAATAACAAAGGAGAATAAACATGAATAATGACCGAGCTGCTGAACTTCCGAGCTGTTGTACCGCTAAAATTCTCGTAACCGGTGCAGACGGTATGCTCGGACAAGATTTATGTCCTATATTGGAAGATGAAGGATATGATGTTATTGAAACAGATATTAAAACTCTGGATATAACCAATCCGGAAATGATTGATGCCGTTTTTGAATGTGAAAAACCAGATATTGTAATTCATTGTGCCGCATATACAAATGTTGATAAAGCAGAAGAAGATATTGAAACAGCAAGACTGATAAATGCAAAGGGTACTGAAAATATAGCAAAAGCCTGTGCCAAAATTGACTCTACGCTTGTTTATATCTCTACAGATTACGTATTTAACGGAGAAGAAACAAAACCTTATCTTCCTGATGATAAAGCAAAACCTTTAAACAATTACGGGTTAACTAAACTTGAAGGAGAAGAAGCGGTGCGTAAGTATTGTAAAAAATATTTTATTACTCGTACAAGCTGGTTATACGGAATACATGGAAAAAACTTTGTAGAAACCATGATTTCTCTAAAAGATAAACCCGAGCTTAAGGTTGTAGACGACCAAACAGGCTGTCCGACTTGGACGGTTGAACTTGCAAACGGCATAGTCAAATTACTTGACGGGGCAGAATACGGAACATATCACATTTGCGGAAGTGGACAAACAAGCTGGTATGGATTTGCAAAAGAGATATTTAAGCTTTCCGGCTTAGACGTAAATTTGAATCCTTGCACAACTGATGAATACCCAAGAGCGGCAAAAAGACCAAAGTATAGCGTCTTGGATAATAACGGCATGTGCCGAAAATGGGAATCGGCATTAAAAGATTACTTAAGATTAAGAAGTTAATTATTAAAGGCTTAGCTGCTCAGCTACCTAGCTGCCCAGCTGCAGAAAGGATTAAATATTATGAAAGGAATCGTACTGGCAGGCGGAAGCGGAACAAGATTGTATCCAAGCACAATGGTTGTATCAAAACAATTATTACCTGTTTATGACAAACCAATGGTTTATTATCCGATATCGGTTTTAATGCTAGCAGGAATAAAAGACATTCTTATAATATCTACACCGCATGATATTCCTAATTTTAAAACCTTGCTGGGCGACGGCTCACAATTTGGTGTAAATTTTTCATATAAAGTTCAGCCCAGTCCTGACGGACTTGCTCAGGCATTTATTTTGGGAGAAGAATTTATTGGAAATGATTCTGTTGCAATGATATTGGGAGATAACATTTTTTACGGAGCAGGATTCTCAAAATCCTTAAAAGAGGCTTCTGAACGAGCAGATAAGGGCATTGCAACCGTTTTCGGATATTATGTCAAAGATCCTGAAAGATTTGGTGTTGTTGAATTTGATGAAAGCGGAAAAGCTCTTTCTATAGAAGAAAAGCCAAAAAACCCTAAATCTAACTATGCTGTTACAGGATTGTACTTCTATGACAATAAAGTTGTGGAATATGCAAAAAATCTAAAGCCTTCTGCAAGAGGAGAATTAGAAATTACTGATTTGAACAGAGTTTACCTGCAAAAAGATAAATTACATACAGAGCTATTGGGCAGAGGTTTTGCGTGGCTTGATACAGGGACACACAATTCTTTGTTGAAAGCAGGACAATATGTTCAAACAATTGAAGAAAATCAAGGAATTAAAATTGCCTGCTTGGAAGAAGTTGCTTATAGAGTCGGATTTTTAACTAAAGACAAAATCATTGATGATGCGAACAAATACAAAAACAATGAGTATTTTTCATATATAAAAAATATAAAATAACAAATATAAAAGAATGCTTGATTTTTACTTTTGTTTTAAGTAATATAAACATGCTTGTCGGGATGTAGCGCAGCTTGACTCTGCCGAAGAAAAAGCCGAACCGTTGAGGGTTTTTCTGAGAGGTAGCACTTCGCTGATAACCGATTTTGAAAATTTAATAGAAGACTGTCGGGATGTAGCGCAGCTTGGTAGCGCACTTCGCTTGGGACGAAGGGGTCGCACGTTCGAATCGTGTCATCCCGACCATTTAGAAAAGAACTTATCGGAAGATAGGTTCTTTTTTTATTTAAGAGTTTTTGTCAGGTGAAACCTGACCTACATAACTATAATATTTTTACAGGTTTTTTTATTGACACATAATTCAAAATTAAGTAATATGCAGATAATAAAAGAGGAGTAATTATGAGTCCTAATGAGAAAGATAAAAAGACTTCGATAAAATTATTTGAAGATTATAAAGTTAGAACAAGTTGGGATAATGAAAAAGAACTTTGGTATTTTTCAGTTGTAGATATAGTTGCTATTTTAACAGAAAGTAAAGACCCAACTGCTTATTGGAGAAAGCTAAAACAACGGTTAAAAGAAGAAGGAAATGAAACCGTGACAAATTGTCACGGTTTGAAAATGCAAGCACCTGATGGGAAAATGCGTTTAACTGATGTTCTTGATACAGAAGGTGTATTAAGACTTGTTCAGTCTATACCAAGTCCAAAAGCTGAACCTTTTAAACTATGGCTTGCTAAAGTCGGTTCAGAAAGACTTGACGAAATACAAGACCCAGAGATTGCAATAAACCGAGCATTGCAATATTACCTAGCTAAAGGATATTCCCCAGAGTGGGTAAACCAACGTTTAAAATCTATTGAAATTAGGAAAGCACTTACAGACGAATGGCAAAGAAGTGGTGTTAAAGATTCTCAATATGCAATTCTAACAGACATTATTACTAAAGAATGGTCTGGCATGAAAACTCGTGAATACAAAGACTACAAAGGGTTAAAAAAAGAAAGTCTAAGAGATAATATGTCAAATATGGAACTGGTTTTGAATATGTTAGCGGAAGTTTCAACAACAGAGATTTCCAAACAAAGAAATCCTAAAACCTTAGACGAAAATAAATCAGTTGCAAAACAAGGCGGTAGTGTAGCAAAAGTTGCAAGAAAGCAGATTGAACTTGAAACAGGCAAACCTGTAATAACAGACGAAAACTTTTTACCACAGAAAAAGAAGCCTAAACAGATTAAACAAAAAGATTAAAAATCTTGCGTGTAATCTCCGTGTAATCGGGAGTTAAAAACACTAAATTTCTTTTACGCATGATAACGAATACCAAGCCTGCAAAATGCAGGATTTATCTATATTGTAGGATGTTTAAATACGTTAGTTACGCATAGCTTAATCACGCTTGGGACGAAGGGGTCGCACGTTCGAATCGTGTCATCCCGACCATTCAGAAAAGAACTTATCGGAAGATAGGTTCTTTTTTTATTTAAGAGTTTTTGTCAGGTGAAACCTGACCTACGATTTTGGAATGAAATTTTTGTCAACTTTTTAGGGTACACCTCACGACCTCTCCGCAGCAGAGGTTATTCCGGTGAACTGTTACCATACTATAAAACACTTAATTTTTCTATTCGTGAATTGCTCTTATTATTTTCAATTGCAGTGGTTTATAAAATAAGAATTACCCCCTTTTACCCCTTCTGTTTTACCCCATGTTTATATATTATTTGTTATTATTCTTAATAATTTTTACACTATCAACATCTAAAACAGTTGAGTTAAGTTTCTTTTCAATTTCACCGGTCAACTCTAATTTATCAGTCATATTAACCGATTGACCTGCCCATTTTTCCGTATCTATTTCAACTGTCATTGTTCCGGTTGAATCCTTAAACGTGTATTTATCATCAGAAATTCTTTTGATTATATTACCCTGAACAGTAACATAACTGTCATCTCTCATTTTTAATGCTTCAGTAACAGTTACCTTGTTTATTGAATCGTCTTGAAATCCAATATTTGGCGAAGCAAAAACGAATGACGCTGTAATAAATAAAAGTGACAAAATTAAACATTGTTTTTTCATTTTTATTCCCTCCGTTTTTATAAAAATAGAATATGCTTGTTTATAAAATTTGTATATTGCCTGATTGATACTCGTCTATATTAAAATTTGTCTTTCTGCAAAATCTCTTGTAATTTACCTCTGTCCGCAGTAATATTGAGGATAAGGGAGAAAAACAATAATGAAAGAACAATTGGAAAATATTTATACATCAGCTAAATCAGATATAGAAAAAGCTGTTTCTATAGCAGATATTGATGAAATCAGACTTAAATACTTAAGCAGAAAAGGTGAGTTTAATTCTATTAAAAAAGGCTTAAAAGATTTATCTGACGAAGAAAAAAGAACAGTTGGCGCTTTAGCAAACCAAATTACGCAAGATTTGGAAACTTTATTGAAAGAAAAACGTGATGCTTTCTACAAAAAAGAATTAAATGAAAAATTGCAAAACGACCGAATTGACATAACTTTAAGCGGAAAATATATTCCTCAAGGCAAAGTTCACCCGTTAACTTCAACCACCGATGAGATTGTATCTATATTCCAAAACCTCGGTTTTTCGGTTGTTTCACCGGAACTTTCTCCTGAAGTTGAAACAGAATACTACAACTTTGATATGTTAAATGTGCCAAAGGATCACCCAGCACGTGATGTACAAGATACTTTTTATGTAAAAGATTTAGCCGGAGTTGTTTTAAGAAGTCAAACATCCGGAGCGCAAATTCATGTTATGGAAAATCAAAAACCGCCAATTAAAGTTATCGCTCCCGGCAGAGTCTACAGAAACGAAAATATCAATGCAAGAAAAAATAACTTCTTCCACCAAATAGAAGGCTTATACGTTGATAAAAATATTACATTCGGGGACTTAAAAGGTGTTTTAAACGAATTTATAAGATTATACTTTGGATCTGCTCGTCCGACTCGTTTCAGAAGCAGTTTCTTCCCATTTACAGAACCTTCGGCAGAAGTTGATGTTCAATGCATAATGTGCCAAGGCAAAGGTTGCCGTACTTGTTCCGGAACAGGTTGGTTGGAAGTTCTCGGTTGCGGTATGGTTGATACAAATGTTTTAAAAGGTGTTGGTATAGATCCTGACGTTTATACCGGTTTTGCGTTCGGTATGGGTGTTGAAAGGCTTGCAATGCTTAAATACGCAATTGACGATATCAGATTATTCTTCAATAATGACAAACGTTTTTTAGAACAATTCTAAATGTTTTATATAAAATATGTTAAAATATCTTTATGAAACGTATTGCAATTCTTTATTCAGAATATTCTCCATTAATAGACGCTATAAAATATAGATTGTCGGATTGTACGGTTGACATAATGACAAGCCCTGTAAATACAGACGATTATGATTTGATTGTACTGTCAAATTATAATGCAGAATTTGAAGGAAACGCAATAAAATGCCACCATTCTCTTTTACCTGCATTTAATTCCGCAGAACCTGAAAAAGAAGCTATGCTTGCAGGTGTAAAAGTGACCGGAATAACAATATTTTTAACAAATCCATACAAAATTATTGCTCAATATCCTATTTTTATTAATAACAGTATGCACTATGACGAATTAAAACAAGAACTGACTTATCTTGAACAAACTATATTTCCGCTCGTAACAGAAAAAGTTTTAAACAACGAACCGTTTGATATTAGTATGCTTTTAAACAAAAAGTGTTCAGGAAATTGCGGAGGATGTTCGGGATGCAATCATTAAATGTTTTAATTGTCAGTTCACATAAAAGCAAATATTTGGAACAAATAAAATCCTCTAAGTATTTAAACAAACTATATGTTACCTCTCAAGAAGAGGTTGAAGATACAATACAACTTACCTTTAACACCTTCAAAGAACTTGCACAAAAATGCCGAACTTTAGAGATTGATATTGTTTTGGCAGAAGAAGAAAAATGGATTTTGGAAGGTATTTCAAACGTAATGAAACAAAACCATATTAATTGTTTTGCAGCAACATCCGATTGGACGAATTTAAGTCTGTCACAAAATTTTGCAAGAAAAATGCTTGGAAAATACGGAATAAATCTTCCGCCAATAATTACATTACCGTTAGAATTTCCGGTTTTAGTAAAAGGAGACGGTATTTTAAAAAAAGCGAATTCTATGCAGGAAATAATTTCTATTAAAGAAAAAATTTATAAAACCTCCGGAGAGATTTCTAAAAACATCTTTTTAGAAGAATGCCTTAAAGGAGAGAAAAATAAGATAATTTCACTATTTGACGGAAAACATTTACTAACGTTCCCACACGAAAAAATTTCCGCAATATTATTAAAAGAATATTCCGACAAACTGGAAAAAATGTTACTTAATGAAAAAGCAAATTTTATAGGATTCATTAATTCCGAGCTTATCGAAGAAAACGGAATTTTATATAATACAGGCTTCTCTTTTGGGTTTTATATGCCTAATTTGGAACTATTTCAAACAACATGTCCAAAGGATATTTTATATATTTGTCTTTCTGCTATTTATCAAAAGCTTAACGAAATAGAGTTTACAGATTAAATAATACTTCTTTTTAATCTTTCCGAACGATTTTCGCTTAAAAGATTCTTAAGTTTCATAATTGCTTGTGCATGTAATTGAGAAATTCTTGATTCTGATACATTAATAGCTTCACCTATTTCTTTTAGTGTCATATTTTCGTGATAGTAAAGAACCATAATCGTTCTTTCTCTTTCAGGCAATCTTTTCAAGGCTTCCTCCAACTCTTTTCTTACATCTTTTTCTTCCATTTCTTCATGCGGTGTAAGATTTCTGGCATCTTGAATTGTATCAATTATCTCAATATCACCATCCGAAGAACCTTTCTTTTCATATATTGATGTAACAGTTGTGTCTTCCGACAGAAGTTGTTCTACTTTTTCTTTCTCTATACCTAAATAGTTTGCAATTTCGCTGTTGGTTGCTGCACGTCCAAACTTTGCTTTTAGTTCTTCTTGTGCTTCTTTTACGTCTTTAATTTTTCTTCTGACACTTCTTGGAAGAAAATCTTGCGAACGTATTTTATCAATGATATTACCTCTTATGCGGACAAGTGCATAAGTTTCAAATCTGGCGCCCATCTTTGGCGAGAATTTTTCAATAGCATCAATAAGCCCTTCTACACCGTAAGATGAAATGTCTTCAAACGAAAAAGTCGGCGGTAGAGAAACTTTAACTCTGCCGACAACATATTTTGTTAAATATATATATTGCAGGATGAGAGCATCACGATATTCTTTATTATCGTGGTCATCAAAATATCTTTGCCACATTTCGGCAAGTTCTTCATTCGTTGCACGCTTTATTTTATTGTAAGATGAAGTGTCTTGATCCATCCCTCTCGTCCTTGTCCTTTTTTATTCTAGCTTTTTTTATAAAAATCCATATCGTATATTTAGATGAAATTGTTAAAGTTGGATGCCTTATTGTATACAATTTTGTGAATTATTGAATTTATGGTAAAATAAGTATGTCACATGTTAATAAGAAAGGGGAGATTAAAATGGAAAAATTGGCAGATATTGGCGTTTTTGGCGGTTCTGGTTTTTATAAGTTTTTAGATGATATTCAGGAAGTTCAAGTAGAAACACCTTACGGAATGCCGTCTGACAGTTTATTCATCGGCAAAATAGGCTCTCACAGAGTTGCCTTTATGCCTCGTCACGGAAGAAAACATACTATTTTACCACATCTTATTAACTATAGAGCAAATGTTTGGGCTATGAAGGAAATCGGATGCAAAAGGGTTATTTCACCTTGCGCAGCAGGAAGTTTGCAAAAACACGTAGCACCGGGGCATTTTGTAATTTGTGATCAATTTGTAGACTGGACTGACGGCAGAAAATCAACTTTCTTTGAAGGTCCTGTTGTAACACACCCATCTGCTGCTGAAACATATTGTCCTGAATTAAGAAAACTTGCAATTGATACAGCAAAGGGGTTGGGAATTACTGTTCACGAAACCGGAACTGTTGTTGTTATTAACGGCCCCAGATTCTCAACAAAAGCAGAGTCGAAATTCTTTACATCTCAAGGTTGGGAAGTAATTAATATGACAGCTTTCCCTGAAGCATACCTTGTTAAAGAAGCTGATATGTGTCCGCTAAACATTTCTCTTATTACAGATTATGATGCAGGTCTTGTCGGAGATGTTCCGCCGGTTTCTCATGGCGAAGTTATTGAGGTATTTAACAACAATTTAGATAATTTGAAAAAACTTTTATTTACTATGATTGAAAAAATTCCTGCTGACAATAATTCTTGTGATTGCAGAAACACCAAGAAGAATTCTCAATTACACTAAGAAAAAAGGAGAAACATGATTTCCAGATTTATAAATCAGTTATTTTATTTTTACTATTTATTGCTAATCGTAAGAATATTTTTAACGTGGATTCCAAATATTGATTGGGATTCTCAGCCGTTCAATTTTATGCGCTCTTTAACAGATCCTTTTTTGAACATTTTTAGAGGAATTATACCTCCTATAGGAGGCATGCTTGATATATCGCCTATAATAGCGTTTTTTGCATTACAATTTTTGCAAATTGCGGTTAACTGGCTACTTGCGGCATTCGGATTATGATAAATATTGAAAAATTACAACAAGCTATTAATTTAAGTCAATCAGGAAAGCTTAATGAAGCGGAAAGTCTATATAAACAGCTTTTAGAAGAAAATCCGAACGAATATATACTTCTTTCTGCGGTTGGTTTGTATTATGTAAATGTACATAATTATGACTCTGCAATAAAGTACCTGAAAATGGCATGCGATATTAAACAAACCCTCGGAACAGTGTCAGCGCTTGGTATTGCTCAAAACAAAAAAGGTGATTATGAAAATTCTGTCAGGACATTGGAACATGCTCTGACTTTAGGCGAAAATGTCGATATTTATGACACTCTTATTCATAGTCTGCTTGAATTAAAATACTATCAAAAGGCTGAAACATATACAGACAAGATGATTGAACTTTACCCTGAAAACCCAAAGGCAATTGCAAACAAAGTTAAATTGTTAACTAAATATGGTAAATTGATTGAAGCGGAACAAAAATGTGTAGAATATTTAAAAAAAGACCAAAATGAACCTGCACTTTGGTATCATCTCGGACTTTTAAAAGAGCTTATTTACTCTGACGATAAAAGTGCTATTGAGTGTTATAAAATCTCCGGAGAACAGGGAAATTTAAATGCAAATTATAATATTGCAGTTGCATACCAGAAATTAGGAGAATATACGCAGGCAGAAAAATATTATAAAAAATATTTACGGCAAATTCCCGACAGCGAAGCCGGCATAGTATCATTAGGTATGTGTTATTTAACTCAAAAAAAATTCAAAGAAGGATACGAACTACTTTATAAAAGGCAAAAAGAAGGTATCGTTACAAAAACAAATAATTTATGGAAAGAAGGCAATTCTTTAGACAAAGACTTAATCCTATTGTGTGACCAAGGATACGGAGACCACATTCAGTTTATGAGATATATTCCGTTTTTATCAGGACATAATATAAAAGTTGCCGGTTGGAAACAACTAAAAAGTTTGTTTACAAAAACTTATCCAAATATAGAATATATTAACCTTGATGAAATAAATCCTGATACTCAAGCCATAAGAATAACTGATTTAGCTTATGTTCTAAATATGGATTTTGATAATATACCCTTTGCTGAAGGCTATATAAATTTTGAACCAGCCGATATAAAAAATAAAAAATTAAAAGTCGGCTTATGCTGGGAAGCAGGTGCTGCAGGCGCAAGGGGAATGATTAATCGATCTATTTTTGTTCGCTGTTTTGAACCTTTATTTAACTTAAAAAATATTCAGTTATATTCTTTTCAAGTAACAGATACTTTTGACGGCAATAAAATTTATGCTGACAAAATGATAAATTTAGCAAAAGACTTTAAAGATTTTTCTGATACAGCAAAAGCATTAAAATCAATGGATATAGTCGTCAGCGTCGATACTTGTGTTGCGCATCTTGCAGGAGCATTAGGTGTAAAAACTTGCTTACTTCTTCCTTATGCACCGGATTGGCGCTGGTTTGGAGGTAAATATAACTCTGAAATAGATACACCATGGTATAAAAGTGTTGAAATCTTTAAACAGGATAATCCGGTATCCTGGGAAAAACAAATAAACAATATTATAGAAAAACACTTGTCAGTATAACTGTTTTTGCTATCGCAGACTATCTATGGCTTTTTTATAATCACTGCTTCCGTATATATAACTTCCTGCTACAAGCGAAGCAGCACCTAATGATTTACAGATTTTTCCTGTTAAGTTATTTATTCCTCCATCAACCTGTATGATTAAATTATCGGGTGATTTTTCTTTTATTTGAGGAATTTTCATCGCACAATCATGCATAAATTCCTGTCCGCCAAACCCCGGCTCAACAGTCATAACTAATACCATATCCGCTAAAGATAAAAATTTATATATTACATCCGGTTGAGTTTTGGGTTTAATTGAAATACCTGCTTTTATTCCTAAAGATTTAATTTTATCAATAACATCAATAACATGTTCTTCATTCCTACATGCCTCATAATGAAATGTTAAAATATCCGCACCCGCTTTTGCAAAAGGCTCTATGTATTTTTCAGGATTTTCTATCATTAAATGGACGTCCAAAACTAAGTCAGTCACTTTTCTTAATGATTTAACAACCGGAATACCAATGGTTATATTCGGAACAAAATGTCCATCCATAACATCAACATGTATCCAATCTGCACCTGCATTTTTTACTGCAGATACTTCTTCCTCTAATTTTGCAAAATTCGCAGAAAGTATTGATGGTGATATAATAGTTTTATTCATATACCTTATTCTATCATACATATTGATATTTGGGGATATTTTTAGTAGAATATATAGGGAGAGTCTTGAGGAATATTGTAATATGGAAGATTTAAGCGCTTTACAAGATTATTTAAAAAAAATACAAAGAACAATTGAGAATGCTGACTTTACTATACTTAATTACAAAATCGTAAAGAAAAACAGAATAGACGATTTGCTGGTTTGCACACTTGCAACACTGCCTGATATATTTAAAAGCACAATGAAAAAAAGGCTTAAAATAGATCAATATCCTTCAGTGTCAAGCTATGCAAGACTTTCAAAACTATTAAAAAAACCATGTCCTTTGCTATCTGATTACTATCTGGTTAATTACAGCCAAACAATTGCCATGTTTAAAAATATAAAACAGAATTTGGAACGTGATATTCGCAGATTGGAAGAAATGTAGAGCATGCGTTGACTTTTTAAAACAAACTGATGTACAATTTTATTGACTATCATAAAAATTTACGGAGCAAAAAATGAATTCACAACAAGATGTTATATACGGATTAATGAGCGACTTGGAAGATGCTTTAGATAAAGGTTTTTCACCTTTTGGCTATTATACTGTAGTTAAAAAAGATACCGTTACAGACCTTTTAGACAGATTATACGCAGCACTTCCTGATGAAATTAAGGAAGCCAGAGCATTATTAAGAAGAAAAGATGAACTTCAATACGAAGCACAACAAAAAGCTGAAAAAATCATTGCGGATGCTCAAGGTGAAGCAAATCGTTTATTAAGCGAATCCGATATCTTAAGAGCTGTTCAAAAACAAGCTGAACAGATTAAGGAACAAGTAATAAGCGAATGTGAAGAAATCAAAAGAAAAGCTATAGATGAAGCGGATGCAATTCGTTCACAAGCTACAGATGAAGCAACAAGAATTAAAGACGGCTCTTCGGTTATGGCAGAACAAATTCTTGCAAGCTTAGAACAAAATTTAGCACAAATGGAAGAAATCGTTAAGAATGGACAAGTAGCATTAGAAAAACGCAGAATGGAATCAGATGAAATGCATGGTAATTATGCAAACCAACGTCCTGAATATGCACAAGATTTCAGAATGCAATAATAAATAAGGATTCAAAATAAAAAGAGGCGCTGATAAAATCAGCGCCTCTTTTTATTCCACATTTTAGCCTCTTTTAACTACTGTCGTAATTTGTTCACCATAGCTGTTCACACAACCGTTTGTTTCTTCGATTGTGTATGTTATTTCACTGTCTTCTGATTTTTGTTTTTCCGCAAAAACTTCAGCATCTTTCAAATCTTTAAATTCACCTGCCATATCCGGTTCAAAATATGACGGTTTATCAATATAAACTTGATACATAAATCCTCCTTTTGTTTTCTTTTTTATTATAAAACTTTAATATTAAAATGCAAAATGGTGTATTTACCTGAAATTAGGTATAATATTTTTATGGAAAACTTGGAACAAATAAAAAAAGCAATAGAAGTTGAGGTTAAGTATCAATATATTAATATTAACGGAAGAACTCGCAGTTTTTCCTCTTTTATTTGCTCCGAATTACGCAAAGAAATTAAATCATCAAAAAATCCAAAGTGGAAAATTTTACTGGAACACTTTGAGCGATATTCGACATATAGCCTTTATCAAAGAAAAAAATCATTAGAAAAACTTGTTTCTGTTATAAAATCAGACACTGAACAGAAAAAAGAAGAACAAAAAACCGATAACAGACTTACATTAAAATCAGATGTTATGTACCTTAAAGGTGTCGGACCAAAGCTTGGTTATTTGCTAAATAAGCTTAATATATATTGCATTTCGGATTTGCTATACTATTTTCCGCGTAAACATGTGGATTATTCGACAAGAACAAGAATAAAAGATTTGGAAGTAGGAGAAACAACAACAATTTTCGGCACAATAAAAAGCGTTGAAATTTTTACTACAAAAAATAACCTTGGTGTTGTAAAAGTTAAAATAAATGATAACTCCGGCAGTATAAATTTAAATTTCTTCGCTTCAAAAGCAAACAAGT
>CADBXV010000007.1:0-37977 GCA_902798645.1 uncultured bacterium | reverse complement strand
TTTAGATAAACCTACCTACTCAATCATGGATTATGAAGTCACCGAGAATCAAAATCTTAATCTTGCACGTATTGTACCAATTTATCCGCTAAGTGAAAATCTTAATATTAAGGCTTTACGAAAGATTATTTATAATGCTATTCAATTATTTAAAAATGATATTCCTACAATTCTGCCGGATAATATTATAAAAAAATACCACCTTTTAGAAAAAAATGAAGCCATTGAACAAATACATTTTCCGAGTGATAATGAAAAGCTTCAACAAGCAAGATATACTCTTGTATTTGAAGAATTGTTTATAATTCAATTACGATTAGCACTTCTAAGAGCGGAAAATAACAAACATCTGTCCTCAATTCCTTTAAAAATAAAAAAAGACGGACTTGTTATGAAATTTATTAACAATCTGCCTTTCAAACTCACAGGGGCTCAACAAAGAGCCGTTAATGAAATTTTGAACGATTTACATTCTTCTAAACCTATGCAAAGACTGCTTCAAGGAGATGTCGGAAGCGGAAAGACCGTTGTTGCAACTATTATGCTTTTAGCAGCAATAGAAAACGGTTATCAAGCTGCTATTATGGCACCTACTGAAATTCTTGCTCAACAGCATTACAATAATATGCTTAATTGGCTTTCACCACTGGGAATAAAAGTAGAGCTATTTTTAGGCAGTATTGGTAAAAAACAAAGACAAATATCTGAAACAAATTTAAGAAATGGTCAAGCAGATATAGCAGTAGGAACACACGCACTAATACAAGATAACGTCGACTTTGCCAATCTTGGAGCGGTTGTTATTGATGAACAACACCGATTTGGTGTAAAACAGCGTCTGGCACTTCGTAAAAAATCGCAAAATCCTCAAATTTTAACAATGACAGCTACACCAATCCCAAGAACTCTTGCAATAACAATGAACGGCGATTTAGATTTAACAATAATTGATGAGCTTCCAAAAGGCAGAAAACCAATTATCACTACAATGACAAATTCCCGTAAACAAATAGCCGATTTAATAAGACGTGAAGTAGACGCAGGAAGACAAGCCTACATTGTTTATCCGCTGATAGAAGAAAGTGAAGCATTGTCGGCAAAAGCGGCAACAATAGAAAAAGAAAAGTGGCAGAACGAAGTATTTCCTCATTATAAAATAGGACTTTTACACGGAAAGCTTAAGAATGATGAAAAAGAAGATGTTATGAACAAATTCAAGAATAAAGAATACGATATTCTTGTTTCCACTACTGTCGTTGAAGTCGGCGTAGATGTTCCGAATGCGACAGTAATAGTTATCGAAAATGCAGAACGATTCGGACTTTCACAGTTGCATCAGCTTAGAGGCAGAGTAGGGCGTTCAGATTTGCAATCATACTGCATTCTTTCTTCATCAACTCGTTCTCAAGAAACCAAGGCAAGGCTTAACATAATGACACAAACAAATGACGGATTTGTTATTGCGGAAAAGGATTTGCAACTAAGAGGTCCGGGAGAATTTTTAGGAACTCGACAAAGCGGTCTGCCGGACATGATTATTGCGGATATCGTAAATGATGCAAAAATACTTGAACTTGCAAGGGCAGAGGCAATTGATTTTGTTAAAAATTATAACATAGAAGACTATCCTCTCTTAAAAGAAACAAAAAGCCTAAACTACGACGGAGATTTATTTGGTGCCGGATAATACATCAAAATACACAATTTGATAAACTACCCTAATACCAAATCACCATTTTTCTTAATATGTTCAATCAAACCGCCGTCTTCAAGAAGTCTTATCATAACATCCGGTAATGGCTCTATTGCAGTAATTGTACCTTTTGTCAAATTTTTCAGTACACCTTCTTTGATATCTAAATCCAATTCATCGCCTGCATCAATACCGTCTGTATCACATTCAATAGCTAAAAGACCTATATTAATTGCATTACGGTAAAAAATTCTTGCAAAAGATTTGGCAATAACAGCTCCTACACCTGCAATTTTAATAATTTGCGGAGCATGTTCTCTTGATGAGCCAAGTCCAAAATTATTTCCTGCAACCACAAAATCACCTTTCGACATATTTTTTGCAAAATTTTCATCCGCATCTTCCAATACATGTTTTGAAAATTCCTGCAAATCAGACCTAAGGTGAAACAACCTTCCCGGTGCTATATGGTCTGTTGATATGTTATCCCCAAATTTAAACGCTTTTCCTCTCATGATAAATCCTTTTAAAATTTGTTGGGTTTCACCCAACCTATACTTTATTAGTAGACTCTAGTCTACCGGACTACTTCCTAGCCTCTTAACTGCACCGGCATTACCAAATAAATATAATCTTCATCAGAACATGGCGCAAATACTGTTGCTGAAAGCGACGAATTCAATTGAATTTTTACTTCTTCAGCTTCTACTATCTTTAAAAATTCCAAAATAAATTTGTAATTAAATGCAATTGCAAGCGGTTCTGCCATGTATTTTGCATCAACTTCATCTTCTGAATTACCTGCTTCCGGAGAATCACCCGAAAGTTTAAGAGTATTATCTGCAAATTCAAATTTTACAATGCTATTCTTTTCATTAACCATAACCGCAACCCTTTCCAAAGCGGAAATTAAGTCAGCTTTGTTCAATACTGCTTCTTTCGGAAATGTTTGAGGTATTAACTGATTGTACTTAGGAAATTGACCTTGCATTAAACGAGTTATAATTTTTGTTTTATCAATTGTTATAACTATTTTCTTTTGTTCTTTGCAAATTCTAATATTGTCTGATTCTACAAGAGTGGCAATTTTTGAAAGCTCTGCAAGAATTCTTGAAGAAATAAGCATTTCAAACGGATTTTCCGTATCAGTAGACGAATTTTTAACTACCTCTCTTACTCTTGCAAGCCTGTTACCGTCGGTTGCAGCCATTTCCAAAATATTTTTGTTAACCTGACAAACAACACCAGATAAAAGGTTATTGGTTTCATATCCTGCCGCAGCGGAAACAACTTCTCTAATTGCTTTAATAAATGGCTCTGTTTCTATCTCCATAGAATCATTTTCTGCAATATTTTCTTCTATTTGCGGAAATTCATTTGCCGAAATACCGATAATATCAAATTTGGATTTTTTACTTGTAATTGTTGCAGTTGTTCCGTTCAGTTCAAGTTTTATTAACTCGTCATTAAGTCTTGAAATGATTTCACCCAATTTTTTAGCAGGCAAAGTAAATTTACCTTCTGCCTCAACCGTAGCATTAATAAGTGTAGTAATTGATAAGTCAAAATCCGTTGCGGATAATTTTATTTGACTATCTCCGACAGTTTCTATTAAAACATTAGCCAAAACCGGCTGTAAACCTTTAACAACAGTAGCTCTTTCTATTATTCTTATACCGTTAAGTAAGTCTTCTTTATTTGCAACGAATTTCATGTATAAATCCCCTTATTTCTACCCCTATAACATAGACATTTTAGTATAAAGCGGTAAATATTACAAGTGGTATATCTAAGGCTAAATATTGGCAATATTTGACTTTTCAGAATACGTTATTAAGAAATAGCTATGTAACGATTTGTAACGATTTAATTTAAAACATTAAAGTTTTTCAAAAAAATGTCGATATATAAAATGTAAGCAAAAACAAAAAACCCCTACAGGATAGAATACAGGAAAGGATTTAGGAATATGCATATCGAAAACGAAATGTTATCAAGATTCAATCAAGTAGAAAAAATAGAAATGCAAGATACATTATCACAAGAATTGGACTTCTTCTTTGACAATGTTATGGACACTGTTGTCAATTATTTCAAAGAAGAAGTCGCTGTTTAAATTTGTCATATGGGATGAAATCCCGCATAATTTTCTCCAAAGACTCAAAAATATACATTTTAAAGGACTTATAAAAGTCCTTTTTATTTATTTAGAAAAAATTCCTGAACAGTTTCAAGTTCTCTTTTTATATCTTCAACCGACACATGCACTATCTCGGAATTATCGTCTTTTTTAATATAGACATCTTTTATTCCGGCTTGTACAATAAATCTCTTACACAAAATACAAATAAAATTATGACCGTAAATATACATTGTAGAACCCATACACCTGTCTTGCCCTGCCTGAATTATTGCATTTTGTTCAGCATGAATTGAACGACAGGTTTCATAACAAGTTCCTGACGGAATATTATTCTTAATTCTGTAACATTCTCCCCGTTCATAACAAGATTCAACACCACTTGGTGTTCCGTTATATCCTGTTGCTTTGATTTTTCTGTCCTGACCGACTACGACAGCACCAACCTGCGCACGTAAACAATTAGAACGAAGTGAGCATGTTTTTGCCATCTCCAAAAAATAA
The DNA here is from genome assembly GCA_902798645.1 of uncultured bacterium. Lineage (GTDB taxonomy): Bacteria > Cyanobacteriota > Vampirovibrionia > Gastranaerophilales > Gastranaerophilaceae > CAG-196. The sequence goes on along the minus strand of CADBXV010000007.1, from coordinate 33,640 downwards.
TCATTCCAAGCTATTATACTCATAAAACACCCCTTTTGTTTATGCTTCACTTTCGGCAGGAAGTTGATGTTTTGGGATATATTCTTCCCGCTCCTCTTCTTTAGGGTTTATAGGCAAGCGGAAACCAAAAGTTGAACCCTCTCCTTCTTTTGAGTTAACAAATACTTGACCTTGGTGGTGTTTTTCAATTGTTATTTTAACCAAGTGTAAACCGAGTCCGGTTCCTTTAACCGTATGAGTTGCATTTTCCACTCTATAAAAACGGTCAAATACTCGTTTTTGGTCTTTTTCGGAAAGCCCAGGCCCTTGATCCTCAACGCTGACTTCTACATACTCTCCGTCTCTGGAACGCTCTGCACGAACTTTGATTCTCTTTCCGTCAGGTGAATATTTTATGGCATTTGAAAGAATATTCATAAATGCACGTGAAATACTGTCAACATTAAGAGGAATTTCCGGTAGATCAGGTTCTTTCATTATAGAAATTGTTAAATCATGTTCTTTAGCAAGAACTTGAACTTGATTTACAGCATCCTCGATTATTTCCACTATATCTTGTTTTGTTTTTTCTAAATGCAGATTTTGAGCTTCATAACGTGAGAAATCAAGAATATCATTTACCATACGATTTAAACGTATAATTTCCTGATTCATAACTCCGATAAATTCTCTCTGAGTATTAAAATCAAAATCATTACCAAAGTTATAAAGAGTATCAATATAACTTCTCAATACTGTTACAGGCGTTCTGAGTTCGTGAGAAACATTAGATATAAAGTTTGAACGCAATTGATCCATTTCATGCTCTTTTGTTACATCAATTATAATGATAATATACCCGACATAAGAATTAGAACGTGTAAACATCGGAGATATCAAACATTTTAAGATTCTTTGATCAATTTCAATTGTAAAATTAATCGGGCTTCCGTCTTCATCAAGCGGTGTATCTTTGAATTTTGCTATTTTATCCGAAAAACAAAATTCTCCTGTTGAATCGCAAAAATCTTGTATTTGAGTATTTAAAATATCATCCTCTTCCACTTCAAGCAGACGTTTTGCGTAATTATTTACCATTATTACTTTATCATGGTTGTCACAAACAACAACGCCGTTAACAATACTCATAAGGACTGATTCAAGCTTGTTGCGCTCAAATGTAAGACTTTCTATTGTCTGTTCATTATATTTGCTTAAACGCTCGGACATGTCATTAAATGCACTATACAGTTCTTTAATCTCGTTATCCGCATCCTTATCATCAAGCATATACCCGAATTCACCTGAAGAAATCTTTTTAACACCCTGATGAAGCTTACGAAGTTCTCTTGTAATAATTGATGAGTTCATATAAATAATGCCCAGAATTACAAACCATGCCAGAACAAATACTAAAGCAAGTGAACTTCTTGAAGTTGCGGTTACCTTATCCATTATATCGCCGGAAAGTCCTACTGTAACAGAGCCTGCATTTGTTGTAAGACTTCCGTTTTTAACAATCATCGGAGAGCTTACAGTAATTCTCGCTTTTTCGGCTTGCTCTGAATAATCATCTTTACTGGAATATATTATCTTTGACGCCGGATCTTTAAAAATAATAAAAGCAATATCATCATTACTTTTTAATACCGATATAGAATTTGTTCTGAGTGCATCATATTTAGCAAGCTCCGGAAGTTCTTTAGTAACTTCAACACCTTCTATAGCAAGCGTTTTTGACAAAACTTGAGCAAAATTTTTGTACGCTTTATTCATGTTTTGTCCGATACTATAAGTTGCAAAACACGCCACCAAAAAGATAAACACTGTACTCACAAACAAACCTGTTATGATAAGTCTTGTTTGAGCAGTTATACCTTTTTTTCTCGGTTTTTCCTTAAACTCTTCTCCTGCCATAGCAAAATTATATCACGCACTACAGTAAATGGAAATAGCAAACGGGAAGTTTTTATAATGTAATTTTCATTGTTAAAGTATTTGTATTATTCAAATATCCATAACTTATTTCGTCAACTGAATTTTTTACAATAAAAATTCCAAGACCGCCGGCATCTCTGCTTTCCGGAGGCATCGTAACGTCCGGATCAGGCTTTTCAAGAGGATTATATGGTATTCCTTTATCTGCAAAAATTATTGTTAAGTTATACGTATCCTTAATTAACTGAACTTCTATCTCACCCTCATTATTTGCGTATGCGTATGAAAAAATGTTAGTATATAATTCTTCCGATATAAGATTTAGTTTATCGACTATATTTTGATTTAATTCTAAATTTTTAGAAGATTGAGCCAGCCACTCAGAAAAATATTTATAATTTTCTCTGCATGCTATTCCTTTGTAGACTTTTTTATTATTACTTTTATATTTTCCGTTATATTTAAACATAAGCATTGTCATATCATCACTTTGGGCAACATTTTGAGCAAAATCTTTTACATCTCTTTTAATATTTTCGAGAGAATCTCTCACATTATCCGAGTTTATATCATTTAAAGCATTGAGTAATCTTTCTTCGCCATACTGCTCATCTGATGCATTTACTGCTTCAGTTATTCCGTCTGTGTAAACAAAAATTGTATCACCTGATTCCAAATGACCTTCCGTTATATTAAATTGAGCATTGTCAAATGCCCCCAAAACTATATTCGAATCAAGTTCAAGATATTTAAATTTTCCATCGGAACGTTTTACCAAAGGCGGATTATGACCACAGTTTATAAATGAAACTTTTCCGGTTTTTATATTTACTATTCCTGCAAAAAGTGTTATAAAAAATCCCTGTTTGTTATTCTCACAAATTCTTTTATTTATTACTTCTATAATCTCTTTAGGCGATAATCCCGATTGAGCAATATAATTTATAAGCGTTTTTGATGTCATCATAAATAATGCTGCAGGAACACCCTTTCCTGAAACATCAGCTATTAAAAACATGAAATTTTCATCATCTATAAAATAAAAATCATAAAAATCTCCGCCTACTTCTTTTGCCGGTTCCATACCTGCAAAAATATCAAATTCATTTTTGTCAGGAAACGGAGGAAAAACATTCGGAAGACTTGATGCTTGAATTTCTTTTGCTAAAGATAACTCGGATTCTATTCTCTGGCGCTCTTTCGTAATATTTTTAATATTATTTGTCATATTATTGAATGTTGATGCTAACTTTGCAAATTCCATAGGTTTTTCTATTTGAATTTGTGTATTTAAATCTCCTTCACCTATTTTATGCGCAATCTCAGTAAGCTTCTCTATCGGTTTATCAATATATTTCTTCAACCCCACATATAAAAGAATTGATATTGTTAACCCGATTAGCATAAATACACCGAAAAGAATGATGACATGCTTAATAAGATATCGGAACAATTCCGTTTTGGGTATATTTATTATTAAAATCATTCCGTTATCCAAAATTTTTACGTATGGAATATATTTTTTCCCATGATAAGTAAAATATGTTATATTCTTAAGATTTTCATTATACCAAGATAAAGTTTTAAGCGGTTTTCCCAATAGTACTGCATTGTCAATGTAAGGATCATTTGATGCAATTATTGAATCATGGTCTTTATCTCCAAAAAGAACAAAACTGTTTGGTGTAGGCTTCATATCCGATACAGACTTAATAATTGACTCAATTTCCCAATCTACAGTAGATATTCCAACTAATTTTCCGTCTTCATAAATTCCTGAACCGGCAGTAACCATAAGTGTATTACTGCCTTCCTTTTCATAGTACGGAAGTGACCACGCAACGTCATCACCTTCTTTTATTTCAGAAAATATCTCTTTATACCAGCTTTTATTCAAATAATTGTAATCTTCTGTTTCAAATGCTTCGTCAGGAACAACTTCATTATTTTTATTTCTGTAAATATAAATACAATATAGACGTTTTGTTTTATCAATCTGATACGGCTCAAACCAAATTCCGCCGCCTAAAGAATGCGGATAGTTGTTAAAAATATTGATAGAAGTATACAAAGCCATTTGTTTATTCTTATCAATTTTATTAAACATACTGCCCTGCAATGCCAAGTCTTTTGCATTATCTTCTATCCTTATAATATCCTTATTAATTTTTTGAGCAAAATTAGATATATGATAAGAAAAACCTCTTAATAATAAAGTTTTTCCGTTCTGCAAATACAAATACGCAAAAAAACTAAGCAATAAGCTTAATGTTACAAGCATTAATGCTGATATAAGAATAATTTTAGATTTAACAGTATTGAAATACATTATGAAATACTCAAAAACTTATCAAAACCTGTCATTTTTAACACATTCATAACAGGATCCTGAACATTTACTAACTTCATAGAACCTTGTTTGCTCATTTGTTGATACAATTCCAATAAAACTCTTAATCCGATACTGGCTACATAAGTAATTTCAGCAAAATCCAATGTCAAATCTTTTACATCATCAATAGCATCTTTTATCTTTGTACCATACTCTGCAGAGCTGTCAATATCAAGCTTGCCTGAAGCTTTTACATATAAAGCTTCATCATTAATTTTTTTCAAAACAATTTCCATATAATTTATCCTCAATCTCTGTCTTATATATTATAGTCGCATTATATCATACAATCTTTGATTAAGAAATAAGTCCTCTCTGTTTTCTCGCAAAAAAATACATTAATCAGATGATGTAAACTTTAAGAAATAGTCTTATTCTGATATTTGGGGGATAGTGTTACCTTCAAATCGGGAGAGAAGAAAAAGATGTTAAATACAGCAATAGCATTAGAATCAAATGAGATCTCAAACTCAATAACTAAGAATTGGACCACTCAAGCTATTGAATGTTATAAGCTAAACGGAAATTGCACAGAATGTTCAATCAGAAAGGCTCATTATTCTTTTGATTGTCACATGCCAAGAGTTGTTGAAATATTAAAGCTTATTAACGGTGAACCTAAAACAGAAGACTAATATTTTATCCTTCTGCAAGAACTATTGTAAAATCACTTCCTACAGAAAAGTTTTCGGTAGGATCATAAACAAACTGCACTTTGTTTAATTCCGGCATTTTCTTTTGTAACCAATTATAGAAATCAATATTTACTTCATTTTTATTTGCAACAAATCGTGTATGAGAAAGGTGCGTAATTTTTAACGTATGAACTTCAAACCCCAATTCTTTCAACTGATCTTGTATAAGCATTGCCTCTTTTTCTTTCAATGGTGAATACATAATTCCTGCCTTAAATCTTGAAAAATCAGCTTCCACTTTATCACGATATATCATTCTGTCTATAACTTCCTGAGTTTTTTGAGGATCCAAAATCCAATAACTTATGTACCCTTTTTGATTTGGCGCACCCGGAAGTGTCGCAATCTCTATCTTATTTTCATCAACACCTTTGATAAAACCTGCATATTGAGATAGTTCATAAAAACTAAGATCAGTCTTTATATAAGTTTTACAAATATTTAAGATTTCCGGTATTTTTGTTATTATTTCCGGAGATTTCATTTTCTCAAAGAAGCTTCTCATAAACCATTGTTGTCGTTGAGTTCTCCCGATATCTCCCAGCCCGTCTTTTCTGTACCTTAAATATCCTACAGCTTGTTTGCCGTTTAATACTGTATTACCTTTATTTAAATCTATATGTAAATGACCTGCCCAATCATGATACTTCATCGGTTTTTCAACATAAATAGGAATTCCGCCTAACGCATCCACAATATGTTCCACAGCATCATCGTGAACTATAATATAATGGTCAATTTTTATGCCAAAAGTTTCTTTCAGTGTTTTCTTGACCAAATTTACACCGCCTATTGCGTGAGCCGAATTAATTTTGGAAACCCCTTTGTTATCCGCAAGAAAAACTTTGCTGTCACGAGGAATTGAAATTGCTTTTATAGTTCTTGTTTTAGGATCAACATTTACAACCATTATGGTATCTGAACGTGTTCCTTCCCATATATCGGCACCCTCTCCGTTTGAATCAACACCCAATACAAGAATATTTTGTCTTTTTGGAGAAAAAGGGACTTGAAAATCTTTTTTACTTCGTGAAAATTTAAAAAATCCGCCGGATGTATCAGCATTTTCTACCATTAACTTATCAATTAATATCGTATTTTCTATAATAATCACGCATATTACGGCTAAAAATAATCCCAGCACGACAGTGAAAAGAAGTTTTGCAAAATTTGATGTTTTGCCTTGTCTTTCCTTTCTTATTTGTTTTAAAAATGCTATATACTCGTCTTGTTGATTATTATTAGCCAGTTTCATTTATTTTCTCTCTGTTTAATAAAATTATATTTTAAGCAAAATCTAAAATCAATCTAAATAAAAAAGAAGAAAAACTATCCTCTTAGACCTGTTATAATATTGAACTTATTATATTTTTTGGTTAAAACATTAGTATGAAAAATAAAAGCAAAAAAATTTTGTTTATCAATTTTGGCGGATTAGGAGATGAAATTTTATTTCTGCCAACCATTATTTCGGTAAAAAAAGAATTTCCCGATAGTGAAATTACTCTTGCATTAGAGCCTCGCAGTAAAGGAATAACAAGTCTCTCAAATATTATTGACAAAACATTGTTTGCTGATATAAAAAACAGAAACAAATATTTTGAACTTTGTAAATTACTTATTCAAATTTGGTTTAAAAATTTTGATATTGTAGTTTCTTCGGGAGCCAATAAATTTATATCTCTATTTTTATTTTTAACTTTTATACCTGAAAAATATGGATACAATTCGGGAAAATTAAGCGAATTATTACTTACAAAAGCTGTCACACTTAACAAAAACCAATACGCTGTTAATATGTATCACGACTTGGTAAACAGCATAACAAATATAAAAACTGAACTTCCGATTTTGGATACAGAAAAAAAAGAGATTATTCCAAACTCTGTTTTAATACACCCCGGTGTAAGTTTGATGAGCGTAAAAAAGAGAATAATTAAAACAATTCCGGCAAATATCTGGGCAGAAGTAATTGAAAAACTGGCAAATAAAGGAAAAAATGTTATATTAGCTGGCGGTCCTGACGATAAAGATACAATAGAAAAAATTGCAAAAATTGTTCCGCAAGATAAATATACAAATCTATACGGAAAAACTAAAAATCTTAAAGAGCTGGCAGAGTTAATAGCAAGCGCAGAAATATTCCTATGTTCAGATTCAGCACCTTTGCATATAGCTGTCGCTTTAGGAATTCAAACTTATGTTATTTTTGGTTCAACTGATGATAAGAAACTTATTCCTCAAAGTGAAAAAGTTATACCCATAAAAGCATCAAACTGCTGTTGTTCTATTCAACCGTGTTTATGGGAAAAACGACAAACTTCCTGTGAAAATTTAGATTGTTTAAAAATTTCATCAGACGAAATTGTTCAATATATTCTTTAATTAAGGTAACTGTATACAGTGTTACAAAAAACTAAATATAAATTATTTATTTTGTTGCAATATTATATATCATTACATTAATTATTTACTTAAAATATTCATTATGATAGTATTATAAAGAATCAGGGAGATATTATATGGCAGAAGGTTTAGAATTTGATCCTGGATTTGCTCCGTATATTTTAGCATTCCAAGGAACATTAAATTATTTATACACTGATATAAACAGGTTTAAAAATCTTTCTCAAAGAAAAACAAAATTTAGACAATATTACAAAAAAATACTTGATGTTTTTAATAACAATTTGGGATTTTATGTCGGCTGTTTAATGTGGGCAGAATACATAAAAACCCAAGAAGAACAAGAAATACTGAATAATCATTGTATGGGCGGAAGATATAACGAAGAAGAAAATACTGTTGAAACCGACTATATGATTAATTTTGTTAATCTTTTCCCGAAAGACATGAAGTATTTTCTTGGCGAAACCTATGAGTTTGATGAAAGTGTAAGCAAAATCCTTAATGCTTATAAGGAATTTTTGACGATAAACAGAGGATTTATAGAATCGGTTACAAATACAGATATCTTACTTCCCGAAGGACTAAAAACAGAAAATGCGAAAAGCTTTAAAGAAATCATTGAAAAAGCTATTGAAGAAAAAGATTTATCAAAATTATTGGAATATAAAGATTTGATTATAGAATAGGAGGATTATATTATGATTAATGAAAAATTAGAATCTGCATTTAATGAACAAATTAACAAAGAGCTTTATTCTGAATATTTGTATCTGGCGATGAAAGTTAAATTTATGGAGTGGAATTTAAAGGGTTTTGTAAACTGGTTTGATGTTCAAGTTCAGGAAGAACATGCTCATGGAATGGGTATGTTTGATTACCTCGATGAAAGAGGCGGTAATATTAAACTTGAAGCAATTGCAAAACCTGAATTTAAAGGTACAACACCAATAGAGATTTTTGAAGAAGTCTTAGCTCATGAACAATTTGTTACAGCAAGCATAAACCACGTAGCAGATGTTGCAGAAGAGGTTAAAGACAGAGCTGCATTACATCTTTTGGACTGGTATATCAAAGAACAAGTTGAAGAAGAATCAAACGTAAACGGAATGCTTGCTACATTAAAACTAATAGGTGAAGATAAAAAAGCATTATTAATGCTTGATAAAGACCTTATGACAAGAACATTTGTTCAACCGGTCATCGGCTAGGGGTAAATTAAGGGGTAAATTAAGGGGTAAATAAAAAACAAAAAGCGAATAAATAAGTAAAAACAGGTTAAACATCAAATTTAACCTGTTTTTACTTGTTCCAATCAACAGGATTATTTAAATCAAAATAAGCATCTTGCTCGTAATCGTCCGGAACTTTCATATAATCATAAAAATTTACAACATTGTTAATCTCCGGAAATTTTAAATTTGCTAATGTTGTTTTTTCTATTTCTTCTAATATCTCATTTGTGAGATTAAAAAAGTTTTCTAAATATAATAAATTTGCCACAATATCATATGCAAATTTTTCATCAAAATGTTTTGATTTGGAATATTCCAGCAAAAATTTATTTATATCACGAACTAAATATGATAATAAAAGATATGCAGAATACATATAGTTAACAAATTCTTTGTAGTCTGATTGTATGTCGTCAAAATTAGTCATTTTACAAAAATTCCTTTTAATAATATTATACATGTTTTACGTACACACAGACCGTATATTTTACAAAAATTTACGTATAGACTATACGTAATGATCAATGATAACTTTTATGAATATTTAGGTACAAATATTAAAAGTCGGCGCAAGGCACTTGGATTATCACAACAAGCCTTGGCTGATAGAGTGAATCTGTCATTGAATTTTATTGGAAAAATAGAAGTTGCTTTTTCAAAACCTTCTTTAGAAACAGTTATAGCTATTGCCAATGCATTGGATGTTACTGTTTCAGAATTATGTTGCTTTAAAAATATATAGTTATTTGAAAATATTATTCCGGAACTAGCTTTTTAGAATTGTTTTTTAAAATTTAATTTAGTATATTTATATTATGTCAGTTATTGATTTATTTGAATTTGACAAGCAGTTCAATAAAATTATTATCGGCACTGATGAGGCAGGGCGAGGACCTGCCGCAGGGGGTGTTTATGCTGCTGCAGTTTGTTTTGACAAAATCTCAGACGGATTAATTAAAGATTTAGAAATTTTAAACGATTCAAAAAAACTTACATCAAAAAAACGTGATTCTATTTATGATGTAATTTTGAATAATACATTAAACAAAATTGTATGCGTTGAGGTAGAAGAAATTGAAAAAATTAACATTCTTAATGCATCATTAAAAGCTATGAATATTGCATGTTCTTCTATTATGCAAAATAATGCACTAACTTTGGTTGACGGAAACAAATTAATCAGGAATTACACATATCCCCAGCAATTTATCATAAAAGGTGATTCAAAATCAGCATCAATTGCCGCAGCAAGTATTTTAGCTAAAGTCAGTCGTGACAGGTATATGCTCAAACTTCACGAAGAATTTCCTATGTATAATTGGGCAAAAAATGCCGGATATTTAACTCGTGAACATATCGATGCAATCGACAAATACGGACTTTGTAAATACCACAGACCGTCTTTTTTACGCAAACACTTTGAACAGGCAAAACAATTAAGCTTAATTTAAAATTTTGGAATTGATGCTATCTTAAGCCCTGTTCAGGATGAGCCGAATTAGATTTTATAATTTCGTAATACTCGTTTTTATCAATATTTACACCCATGTTTTTAATATCGACAGTAAATTTTTTCTTTTTTTTATTACTTTTTGGGCGCATATCCATATTATTTCAAAATCTCATTTCCCTCACCAACCTGTACAATGGTCGGTTTGTGAGTTTTTATTTCATCTTCTGACAGTTGAGCATAAGTAACAATAATAATCTTATCCCCCGGTTGAGCTTTTCTTGCTGCTGCACCGTTCAAACAAAATACTTTAGAACCTCTTTTTCCTTTCAGAGCATATGTTTGAAATCTTTCACCGTTATTTATATTTAATATCTCGACTTTTTCCCACTCTAAAATATTTGCAAGTTCTAAAAATTCTTCATCTATGGTAATAGAACCGACATAATTTAAATTTGCATCGGTTACGGTTGCTCTGTGTATCTTTGAGTTTAAAAATTCTCTTAACATATTATTTGCCTCAACAGACATGATATCACAAAGATAAAATAAGTATAACTTTATTTACTCTGAGATATTTGTAGAAGCAGTGTCTGATTCTTTTGGTGCCGTTACGGCAGAATCCTGAACAGGTTGTGCTGTCTGAGCAGGAGATTCTGCAGCTTTTGTTTCTTTTTCGATAGGAACTGATTCTGTTTTAGCGGGTAATGCTTCCTGTGTTGTTTGATTTGACTGTTTTGAAGCATCTTTTATGCTGTTCCATAAGTTTTTAAAATCTTCTTTTGTAGTATTTATTTGATTTTTTGCATTTTCTATTTCTTGTTTCTTTTGTTCTATTGTATTATTTATTTCTTCTTTTGTTGTATTAATATCAGATTTATATGCATTTTTAACACTGTCAACAACATCTTTTACTGTTTGAGACTGTTGATTTGTTAAATCTGCTGTTGTCAACCATTTAAAAGATTTAATTGAACTTTTTGAATCAACACCGCCATTAAATGAAATTTTAAAATCTTGATAATTTGTACTCTTATTTGTCAAAGCAGGTATTTCGCTTGTTTTTTCACCTTGAGGATTTGTTGTTAATATCTTTAGAACAGAAGCAGCTTTATCTCCTAAAATATTTGACATATTTAATGTTCCCAATGGACCGAGTTTTGCTACCATCGGAGCATCTAACCTTCCCAAAATATTTACATTTGTTGTTCCGTTATTAAGATTGTATTTACCTGTAATATAGTAGCATAGGCTGGGACCTGCACTTTTTACGGTATTTAAATTTGCCCAACCGTCCGAAAAGGTCATTTTACCTTCTAATACATCAAATTGGGCTGTTGTAGCAAGTCCGGCAGCATTAGATAAAGCATTCACCGTATTTTTAAGAAAATAATTTTGGGTTATATTTGATGCCCCCAAAAATCCTTCAAAACGTCCTATTGTACCAAACGCTCCTTTTTTAATATCAAATGATAAATCACCCTTCATTGACTTTATCATTGCATTATATTCAAGGACAGTTAAAGTAAGATTTGTATTAAATCCCAGCGTTCCGGTTAATGCATTTTTTATACCTGATGCGCCTTCAATTGCTGATTCTGCATCCATGCCGGAACCTTTAAAATTTATTTTTGTTTTTGCATTCGAAAGATTATAAATAATATTACCGTTTATTTTTCCCTTAAAAGACTCTCCTTTTAGATTATTTAAGTAAAAATCCATTCCTTTAAGTTCAAAATCGCTTGAAAGATTTTGAGCTTTTATACCGCCTGATGCAAATTCCTTAACTGTTCCTGAGCCATGAAGAATTGTACCGTTTAATTTTATATCCATATCAGACATTGTTACCGGTATTTCAGGAATAGAAATTGAAGGTACGGTTGCAAAACCACTGACTATCGGATTCATCATATTTCCGGTTATATTTATTTTCCCTTTAAATGACAATTTTGATTTGTCAAACATAGGTATTATAATTGTTGATAAATCGGTAGTTGAATAAATAAGGTTTAGAGTTTGCTTAACAATGTTCATATCGCCTTTTAGAGTAGATTTGATGTCACCGGTTGATACAAAATCAAAGTTAATTTTTTCAGTTAAGTAATCAGTTATTTTACCCTGAACAACAGTATTAATTTTTTCAATAACAACGGGGGTTTGAGTTATTTCTATTACATCCGGAAGTATATTTGCTTTAATTTCATTAGCAAAGACTGTTAAGGCAGGATTTATAAGTTTTACATTTGAACTTATTGCACTTCCTCCGAAAGTTTTTCCGTCTGAAGTTATATCAACTTTTGTTAATGGTGCTTTTAATCTTAAATCTGCTGGAATATTTTTTAAATCAAGATTTGCTATGCTTAATTTTATTATAGGATTAATTTTTTCTAATTTTCCTTTAATGATTGCATCCATTGACAGCGTTCCTGAATATATAGGATTATCCTTCATAACGGAAGCTTGTCCGAGTGCAACAAGTAATCCTTTTATACTCAATTTGTCTGCAATTGCATGAATGTCAGCAACCGCATCGGAAGAAAGAGTACCATATGCCTTTAACGGTTGACCAAGAACAGAAAAGCTTACATTTTTAATATTAACATTGTTATCCGCAAGAGATATATCTGCATTAATATTATCAACACCTACCTGATATGCTCCGTAATAAAGTTTTGCGGCTGGTATTTTCAAAAATCCGCCGGATGTTATGGTTTTTAAGTCTGATTTGACACTTAAATCCGCATTTAATTTACCATCCGCACTTAAAGTTTGTAAATCTTTTATATTAAATATCAAAGCAATTTTTTTAGTAATATTCAAAACATTAGCAATATTCAAATCCGATTTGAAATTCATATCCAAATACGGCTTTCTACCTGTTGTAATTTTGCCTTTCAGAGTGGAAACTTCAGTTTTAGCAGTATAAATGTTTGAATTTAAATCAATGGTGTTACCATTAAATATTAAATTCGCATTTGATGAAGGCAAATCTATTATGGAAACATTTGAAATTTTTATACTGCCGTCTGTTGATTCTTTCTCTGTTTTCAAATTAACATCGACATTTGCAGTAACTTTATAATCATAAAGTCCTTTCATAATACCGATAACATCTGCTTTAACAGGGTCTGTTTGAGTTTTTTCTTCTTCTTTCGGATTAAATACCAAATCATTGAGTTCAACATCCGGCATTATTTTATTGAATAAATTAACCTTATAATTAAGTTGCTCTCTGTCTTTTAATACTGCTTTTCCGGAAGTTTTGATTTTAATACTTTTATTAATAATGAAATTAGTAATATCTGTCTTATTGCCACTTACTATATAATTATCTTTCCTGTCAGTAACCGTAACTTTATACTCACCGATATGAATATCAGGAAGATGGTTAGATAATTTTAACCCAAATGGAAGGTTTACTTCATCTCTTTGAGGAGAGTTTTGAAGTGAGTTATCCTCTTGCACAGGCAAATATTGCAATAAATCTAAATCACCTTCTTTATTAAATTGTAGTGTTACAGCGGTTTTATTGAGTTTTACAACATCAATTCTTATATTTTTTGCAAAAAGAGGAATTAATGACATTTTTACTTCAAAATTATCAGCACTGAAAATATGTTCCTTTTCGGGCGTATAAAGCTCAAATTTTTTAACTTTAAAACCTGCGGTTAATTTTGGAGTCGTAACAATTCTGACATCTTCCAATCCGGCACTAAGTCCTGTTACTTTATTTATTTCACCGACAATTTGAGGAGTATACTTATCTATAAATATATTCAAGATAAACGGAAGTAAAAGAAATAATAAAAATATTCCTGCTAAAATACTTCCCAATATGATTCCTATTTTTGCTAAAAGTTTAATATTCATAAAACCCTCCTCAACATCCGAATTTTACCATAAATTCATCTTTTTTGTATGCACAATAGTATAAGAGCAAATTTATTTTTTACGGGTTTTAACATGGATATAGCTTAATATTTTGTAAAAAAATCTTTATAAAAACAGACATTTAGTGTAAAATAAAATCAATTCTCTATCACAAAAGTATGAAAGGATTTACCATATGGTTCTTGAAATGCCTTATTCTCAGCTCGAAAGAGCAGTTAACCCGACTCATGACATTAAATTATTTTCAGGTCGTTCTAACCCCAAACTTGCTCAAGAAATTGCTGATTATTTAGGAACAACTGTTGGTCCTATGGTTATTAAAAATTTTGCAGATGGTGAAATTTACGTACAAATTAAAGAAAGCATTCGTGGTGATGATGTATTTATCATTCAACCGGTTTGTAATCCTGTTAATGAAAATTTGATGGAATTATTGATTATTATTGATGCTTTCAAACGTGCAAGCGCAAAATCAATAACTGCAGTTATTCCTTATTACGGTTATGCCCGTCAGGACAGAAAAACCTCCGGCAGAGAAGCTATTACAGCAAAGCTTGTTGCAGATCTTCTTACAACAGCAGGTGCTAACAGAGTTCTGGCAATGGATTTACACACAGGTCAAATTCAAGGTTTCTTTAATATTCTGGTTGACCATATTTTTGCAAATCCGATAATTGTTGATTATGTTAAAAACTTAAACATTGATCCTGATGAATTAGTTGCTGTATCTCCCGATATGGGCGGAGCTAACAGGACAAGAGCTTTTGCTAAAAAACTTGACTGTCCGATGGCAATTATTGATAAACGTCGTGATAAACATAACGAAGCAATTGCAGCTCATATCATTGGCGATGTGGAAAACAAAGTTTGTCTGATGTTTGACGATATTATTGACACAGCAGGTACTATTTGTGAAGCATCTAAACTTCTTAAAACCAAAGGTGCAAAAAAAGTATATGTATGCGCAACTCACGCTGTATTTTCAGGCCCTGCAAGGGAAAGACTTGAAAATGCACCGATTGAAGAATGTATAGTTACAAATACAATTCCTTGGAAGAAAGAAGATTTGCCAAAAAATGTTAAACAGCTTTCTGTAGCTCCGCTTTTAGGTGCAGCTATTTCAAGAATTCATGATGATGAATCCGTAAGTTCTTTATTTGGTTTTGAAAAAGAAATGAAAGTATAATTAGTTAATATTTGAATACAAATAAAGAAGGTGACTAAAAAGTCAAAGCACTAATCGTTCAAGATTCTTCGCCCTTACATGGCTTTGAATAACGTGGCCTTATTTTCAGTTATTCATCATTTTGAGGCATAAGCCGAAGAATCTCATAAAATCATAACTTTTTAGTCACCTTTTTTGTTTAATTAGTGATATTATGTCACAATTTCATATAGATATAAAACAAATTACCTTCTCAAAAAAGAGAAGAACAAAACCTTTTATGGATGCAATTTTAATCTCCAGCCAACTTTTAGATATCTTTTGTCAAAGCATTCAAGTCAGTACCAAGTACACTAGCTATATCAAGAACTTTTAAAACAGTAGGGTTAATTTTTCCTGTTTCTATTAAGCTAACTGAATTTCTTGAAATATTAGTTAACTCGGCGAGCCTTTCTTGTGAGATATTCTTTCTCAATCGTTCGCTCTTGATGTTAATACCTAAATTTTTTAAACGATTATTATCTAACATACTTCTATTTTCTTCTCAGCGATATAATTTTACAATATAGTATATTTTACATATATCAATTTTTCTTAATAAATCTTAAAAATTTTTCTATTGCATCCCTTTTTTAATTCTTTTAAAATAAATATAAATATAAATAAAAAGGATTTTTATGACAGAAAAGAAAAGAATTTTAATTGTAGATGATGACACAGAAATTAGGGATTTATTGGAATTTGATATTTCATCCAGCGGATATTTTACAGATACGGCATCCAATGGTATGGAAGGACTTAATAAAGCTTTGAATAATAAATATGATTTAATATTGCTTGATGTTATGATGCCAAAAATGAACGGTTTTGATGTATGTAAAAACATTCGCCAAGCAAAAATAAATGTACCCATTTTAATGCTCACTGCAAAAGGCACTATTGGAGATAAAACAAACGGATTTGACAGCGGAGCTGATGATTATTTGGTTAAGCCTTTTGATATACAGGAAGTTCTTTTAAGAATAAGAGTTTTACTAAGACGCAACCAGCCACAAACTAAAAATTTATCAGTTTCTGAAATTTTGGAAGCAGGAGAAATTGAAATTTTACCTGATACGTTAGAAACAATTATTCTAAATAAAAAAATTAAATTAACACCCACAGAATTTGAGATACTTTACTGCTTGATGCAGCATTTTAATAAATCTGTTACACTTGCAACTCTTTTAGAAGAAGTTTGGGGATATTCAAGCGATGAAGATGTTAGAATGCTTCGCGTTCACGTTGGTGCTTTAAGAAACAAAATTGAACCGGATTCAAAAAATCCAAAATACCTGCATACAGTAACAAATGTCGGATACAAACTCACCCCATTTGGCGAAGAAGGATAAGAGGATTTTTTATTTATGGTGCAATTCTTTTCAAAACGCAGATTAAAAATTGCAGAGCAAATTATCATTGTTATATTTTTTGCTGTTCTCATTCCTATGACAATAAGCGGAATTATTATTAATAACATTAACCAGCAATCTACACGTGCACAATTTCGTTCTGCGGCAGTTTTGATATCCAAAATTGTATCAGAAGAAATTGACGTTTTTGAACAATCTATCAACAATGAACTTAATCAAGTTATTTCAACTTTGGATTTTTATAAAAATCCGGCTCAAGAACAAAACTATTTAGACACTGTTCTTAAAAGTATGCCTTTTTACAAAGAATTAGTAATAGTAAACTCAAAAGAAAAACTTGAACAATATCAAGCATATAATGTTCGTGACAACTATGGAGTATTCTTCAGAAAACTAAAAGACGGCAGAACTTTGGTTGCAGTATTAGACATGGAAACTCTTAAAACAGACTGGTTTAAAACACTGACTGAAGACCAACGCCAAATATATATTATAGATGGTGACACAAATGAACTTTTTGCATCAAGCAAATTTAATCAACAAGACTATGAAGAATGTCTGGCACAGCTTCCCAAAAATCTTATAGATAATGAGCCTGTTATATTTGGTAACGTCAAAAACCAACCATTAGTATATTATAAAAAAACAAATCCGAATGCTTTAATTATTGTTAATACAACAGAGGATATGAAAAAAGATACAATAGACTACAATCGTGATAAAATCATACTCTCAATTCTTATAACAATCTTTTCCGTATTCTTTGTTGTCGGATTATACACTTCTTACCTATATATCAATATTCGTCAGCTTTTCAAGGCTATTATAGCGATATCAAAAGGAAACTATGAAAGACGTATTAGATTATTAACAAATATATTTACACCATTTGAGATTGTTTTCCTTGGAACAGAGTTTAATCGAATGGTTAACCAAATTCACAAATCATACGTACAAATTAAGAAAAAAAACAGAGAGCTTAAACAGCTGGATGAATTTCGTTCTAATATGATTGACACAGTTTCTCACGAGTTTAGGACACCTTTAACCAGTATTCAAGGATATACTTCGAGGTTGTTAAGACAAGATATTGAAATAGATGATGAAACAAAACAAAAATCGTTAAAAATTATAAAACGCCAGTCTGAAAGATTAAAACGCATGATAGAGGACTTGCTTGTAATACCTGACATTGAAGGTGCAAAACTTAATTTTAATATGGTTAATATTCCTATAAATGCTGTTATTGAAAATTCAATATTGCTTGTTAAAAATGATTCAGGAAAAGAAATTATTAATAACATTCAAGAATGCTCAACTGAAATTCTTGCAGATAATGATAGAATAGAGCAAGTTTTTGTTAATCTTATTGAAAATGCTATTAAATATTCTAAAGAGGATACGCCAATAACACTTGATTATGAAATAGAGAATAACAAAATTATAATAAGTGTTCAAAATGAGTATGATGTTATTCCTCGTGAAAAACTTAAAACACTTTTTGACAAATTTACCAGACTGGATGATTCAACTACACGAACAACTCGTGGAACTGGGCTTGGGCTTTATATTGTTAAAGGACTTATCGAAGCAATGAATGGTGAGATAAGGCTTTATTCTAATGAAAATTGTGGTTTTTGTGTAAAAGTTTATATGCCGATATCATAATTTTTGCATCTTTTTATGTATTTTGGTGTATATGATATAATCTAATAAATAGAGGACTGTTATGAATAATTATTATGAACTAAAAATATCAATTAATCCTGATATGGAAGATATTGTTTCTGATATCTGTTTTACAAATTTTGCCTGCGAAGGCGTTGTATTAGCAGAAGAAACGTACAAAGATCTCATTATGACTGCGACAACCGAAGGAACACTAAAAGTCTTTCTTACAGAAATAAACGAAAATCCTATTGAAATACTTAAAACCGAAAGAGAAATTCTTAAATCAAGAGGTTTTACAGATGAAGAATTGGGTAGCTGGGAAGTTTCTTTAGATGAAAAAGAAAATCAGGATTGGTCAAAAAAATGGAAAGAAAAGTGGACTGTAACACACGTTACAGAAAAAATTGCAGTTGTACCAAGCTGGATTGAATATACCCCTAAAGAAAATGAAATTACCATAACTTTAGATCCCGGTTGCGCATTCGGAACAGGAACTCACCAAACTACTCAACTTTGTATGAAAGCTTTGGAAAAATATCTTAAAAAAGGAGATTCCGTTGCCGATATTGGCATGGGATCAGGAATTTTGTCAATACTTGCAAAAAAACTCGGCGCAAAATCTGTTTATGGCTGTGATAATGATGAAACCGTTATAGATGTCGCAAAAGAAAATGCCAAAATAAATCAAATTGATAATTATTTGTTTGAACTTAAAACTGCTGACAAATTAACTGAAAAATACGATTTTGTATGCGCTAATATTCTTCATAATGTCTTATTTGAAATTATGGGAGATTTAAAAAATATTATGAAGGATGATGGTAAATTATCGTTAAGCGGTATTCTTAATGAAAAGAAAGATATTGTCTTAGAAGCAATTAAAAGAGAAAATTTAAAAATTATCGATACAATCTCTCAAGATCAATGGATTTCTTATGTAGTAAAAAAATAAAAAAAGACCGACTGTAAATCGGTCTTTTTTATTATTATTTTTGGACTCTTATTTTCTTAAGAAATCAGGAATTTGAATATCAATACCGTTATTGTTAAATGTTCCTGAAGTTGCCGGTTTAGCAGGTTGAGCATTGTTAAATGCAGTAGAGAAGAAGTCCGTAACACTTATTGAACGGCTATCTTCTTTTGATGCCAACGGCATTTGCGATTTAAGTTCAAAACCTGTAGCAATAACTGTTATTTGAATTTCACCTTGAATATTATCATCAACAACAGCACCAATAATAACTTTAGCATCATCAAGAACTGCATCATTAATAATATTAGTTGCATCAGTAACTTCGTGCAATGTCATATCCGGTCCGCCTGTAATATTAACAATAACACCACTTGCACCGTTTATAGATGTTTCAAGAAGTTGAGAATTGATAGCTATTTTAGCAGCTTCAATTGCTCTGCCTTCGCCTGAACCACGGCCTATACCCATCAAAGCTGAGCCTGATGCTGCCATTACAGACTTAACATCAGCAAAGTCTACGTTGATTAAACCCGGAATAGTAATGATATCAGAAATACCTTGAACACCTCTCATAAGAACTTCATCAACAACTACGAATGATTCAACAAGACCTACACGTCTGTCTACTACATCAAGCAACTTATCATTCGGAATAACAATAAGAGCATCAACTGCTTCTTTTAGTTTTTCTAAGCCTTGAAGTGCTTGATTTTGTCTTCTTTTTCCTTCAAATGAGAAAGGTTTTGTAACAACACCGATTGTTAAAACACCTAAATCTTTAGCAATTTTAGCAACAATGGGTGCAGCACCCGTACCTGTTCCGCCACCCATACCTGCAGTAACAAAGACCATGTCAGCACCTTCAATTGCTGCCGTAATCTCTTGTTGAGCTTCTTCTGCAGCTTTTTCACCAACTTGAGGCTCTCCGCCTGCACCGAGTCCGTTTGTTAATTTTGCACCTAACTGAATTCTATTTTTGCAAGTTGAAGTATTCAATATCTGCAAATCAGTATTCATTAACCAAAATTCAACACCTGTCAAACCATTTTTAATCATTCTGTTAACAGCATTTCCACCGCCGCCGCCAACACCGATAACTTTAATTTTAGCAGGTCCGCCTGATGAAGCTGTCGGCATAACATCTGATGATTGAATGCTTGCAGATGAATATGATGATTCTGATGATTGCGCAGGTTTATGATAAAGATTATATGCAGGATCTTGCGAGCTTGCATTTGATCCGCTCATACCAGCGTTATTAATATCGTTTCTTCCAAAAATATCCGGTCCTAAATTGTCCACGTTTATTCCTCTTTTTTTCTTTTCTATACTATACCACTATAGTAACATACTATTTTAAAGAGAATCAAATGTAAAGTTTTTGTAAGGGTAAATGTAATATAAATTAACATGTTCAAACATATTTAATATTTAACAAGTAAAAGCATTTTTCCATGAATTCATTGCTTGATACGAACTTCTCACAAGTGGATTGATTTGATAGTTTTTAAACCCAATTTTTTGTGCAAGTTTTCTTAATTTTTCAAACTCATCAAGAGTGTAATATTTTGAAACTTCCAAATGTTTTTTAGATGGTTGAATATACTGCCCGATTGTCAAAATATCAATTTTTGCATATTTTAGTTCTGTTAAAGTTTCTTCTATATCACTTTCATTTTCACCCAATCCTACCATTAAGCCGGTTTTCGTAACTATATCAGAATGAGCTTTTATGTATTTTAACACTTCTATTGATAAATCGTAATTTCCTTGCGGTCGTGCAATTTTAAATAATGATTTTACCGTTTCGATATTATGATTAAAAACCTCCGGATGAGCTTTAATGATTGTATTTAAAGAAAATTCTTTTCCTTTAAAATCCGGAGTTAAAATCTCAATTTTTGCATTACAAATTTTTCTTATTTCATCTATGCAGTTTTTAAAATGCTCAGCACCTCCGTCAGGCAAATCATCACGTGTAACAGAAGTAATTACGGCATATTTCAGACCGAGTTCTTTGACTGCTTGTGCAATATGCCTTGGTTCATCTAAATCAAGCGGTTTTGGTTTGTCGGGTGCGATGTTGCAATACCTGCAATTTCTTGTACAAACATTACCCATAATTAAGAAAGTTGCAGTATTTTTCGAATAACACTCACTTTTATTAGGACATCTTGCACCTTCACACACCGTATTAAGACAGTTTTCTTTTAATATTTTTCTGACAATTTTTGTTTTTTCTGTATCAATAATCGATCGTTTTAAATATTCCGGTAATCTTGGCATAAAAACTTCACTTAATTTACTTAAAAAAGTTAATAAATATCCTAACTTTCTATAAATTTTCCCATTTTTCTGAATTTATCATACCTTTGAATTCTTAGTTCTTCTGAACTCATTTTTGATAAATTTTCTAAAGCTCTTAAAATAGCTTCTTTCATAGCTTTAGCAGTTTCCACATGGTCGGTATGAGCTCCGCCCAGAGGTTCAACAATCTCTTCATCAATAATTCCAAGTTCTAATAAATCCTTAGAAGTTATTTTTAATGCTTCTGCCGCATCAGCGAATTTTCCGGCATCTCTCCATAAAATTGAAGCACAGCCTTCAGGAGAAATTACGGTATAATATGCGTGTTCCAGCATCATAACAACATTAGATACTGCAAGACCAAGCGCTCCGCCTGAACAACCTTCACCTGAAATAATTGATATAACAGGAACTGAAAGTTTGGACATTTCAC
Organism: uncultured bacterium; assembly: GCA_902798645.1. Lineage (GTDB taxonomy): Bacteria > Cyanobacteriota > Vampirovibrionia > Gastranaerophilales > Gastranaerophilaceae > CAG-196. Next base: position 11,693 of record CADBXV010000007.1, on the reverse strand, counting down.
GCAAATTCATTGCTATAGCTGCACCCTGACCTGTTTCTTCCGCTTTAATACCCGGATATGCCCCCGGTGTATCAATTATTGTAATTATTGGCATTTTAAATTTATTTGCATGCTTAAATAATCTTAAAGCTTTTCTGTATCCTTGCGGTTGGGGCATACCAAAATTATATTCTAAATTTTCTTTTGTACTTTTGCCCTTTTGAATACCTATAATCATAATCGGTTTACCATTTAGTTTAGCAATTCCGCCGATTATGGCTCTGTCATCCATTCCCTCTCTGTCACCGTGAAGTTCTATAAAATCTTCACACATAATATGTACATAATCTAAAAATTTTGGTCTTTCGGAATGTCTTGCAATTTGTAATTTCTGTGAAGGTTTCAATGTTGAATACAACTCCTTTTTCTTGTCTTCCGCCTGTTTTTCAAATGATTCGATTTGGTCCTCCAAATCCAGTCCTGAATTTTCGCTTAATTGTCTTAATTCTTCTATTTTATTTTGTATATCTATAATTGGTTTTTCAAAATCTAATACCGTTGCCATATTATCCTCTTTTTATATCTTAAAGATACTAAGCAATCCGGCATTAGGGCACTAAGAATTTTTTATATTTTTCCTAGTGCCTTAGTGCCCTAGCATCTTAGTATCTCTTATTATTAATTCACTACCGATTTACTTCTCATGCATCTCCAAAATATTTGCTAATGTTCTTCTTAAATTTTTCCTCTTGGAAACTATGTCGACTTGACCGTACTTAAGTAAATATTCTGCAGTCTGAAAATCTTCAGGAAGTTTTTGCCTGATTGTCTGTTCAATAACCCTTCTCCCTGCAAACCCGATTCTTGCACCTTGTTCTGCAATAATGATATCACCTAAAGTACCAAAACTTGCAGTAATACCGCCAAATGTCGGTTCTGTAAGTAAGTTTATATATAAAATTCCTGCCTCATCAAGCTTACCTGCAGCACAAGAGGTTTTTGCCATCTGCATAAGAGATAAAGCACTTTCCTGCATTCTTGCTCCGCCTGATGATGTAACTGCAAGCATAGGAATCTTAAGTTCAAGAGCTTTTTCCATTATACGTGTAACTTTTTCGCCCACTACACTTCCCATTGAACCGCCCATAAATTCAAAATCCATAACCGCAATTGCAATTTTGTGACCGCAAATTTCTGCAAGACCGGTTATAACTGCATCATTCAATCCTGTTTTTGTCTGAGCTTTTTGAAGTCTGTTTGCATAAGACTCTGTGTCAAAAAATCCCAGCGGATCTATTGGCTTAATTTCTTTAAATAATTCTTCAAAAGAATCTTCGTCAACAAGCTGCTTGATTCTTTTTCTTGCATTTATTTTATAGTGGTAGTCACAATGCGGACAAACCATCATATTTTCTTCCAAATCAGTTTTTAAAAGCTGTGTTTCACAGTGAACGCATTTTGTCCAAAGCTCGGGAGCATCATTTTCTACACCCTTAATTTCTTTTGCCCTGCGCTCTATTTGAGCTTCTTTTCTTTTTTCAAACCATTCTTGTATACTCATATATTTAAATCAGCTAAAACGCTGTCCTTTTCCTTGTTCTACAACGATTGAGATAACAAATTTATCCCTTTTTACATGTACTTTTACATTCTACACCAAACATATAAAAATAACCCCCCTCGTTACATTTCGTAAAATTAAAATCTTGGTATATAATTAGTAATCATGAAAATAATTGTTGATGATTTATGTCAGGAAAAAAGGCTGGACACTTATCTTGCCGAATATTTGCAAAACTTTTCGCGCTCTAAAATCTCAAATGAGATTAAAAAAGGTTCTGTATTAGTTAATTCTAAAGAAACGAAATCCTCTTATACGATTAAAAGCGGTGATGTTGTTGAGATTAATATTCAAGAAAATATCTTAAAAATTGAGCCTGAAAACATCCCACTTGATGTAATTTTCGAAGACGAAAATATGGCAGTCATAAATAAGCCGTCAGGAATGCTTACTCACCCCACAACTATTGAAACATCAGGAACATTGGTTAATGCCCTAATGTATAAATACGGTGAAAACTTGTCAGATATAAACGGTGAATTTAGGCGAGGTATTATTCACCGCCTTGACAGAAACACATCAGGACTTTTGATGATAGCAAAGAATAATCAGACTCATGAATATCTTGTTGAAAAGATGAAAAACAGAGAGATCTCAAAAAAATACCTTGCAGTTGTAAAAGGTGTAATTGATGAAAATGAGTTTACAATAAACAAACCAATCGGGAGAAATCCAAACCACCCTGAAAAAATGGGAATTGTAGAAGTAAGTGAAGGGGGAAAAGAAAGTATTTCGGAAGTAAAAGTTCTTAAAAGATTCAAAGATGCAACACTGATTGAAGTACATCTTATTACTGGCAGAACTCACCAAATCAGAGTACACCTTTCATCAATCGGACATCCTGTGTTTAATGATACTCTGTACGGTTTTGGCAAAATGAAAATCAAAACAGAAGAACAAGTTTTGCAATCATATAAACTTGCTTTCCCAAAACCTTTTAGTGAAGAAATGCTGTGCTTTGAAATAGAACCCGATAACAAAATTAAAAAGGTTCTGAATTTTTTGGAAGTGTAAATATCAGTTATTGCCAAGCAATGCCTGACCATAAACTTTCTGACCTACTTGTAAATTTTTGTTATTTAATTATAACAAAATATCTATTATTCCTTCACGGCTTTCATCAGGAGTATAATCAGGGTTTTCTATAATACACAATTTAGTTGGTTTCGTATCTGCTATATCTTTAGAATCTTTAACAAATTTTTCTGCATTAATGAGTATTTGTTTATCTCGAGCTTTCATATTAGCAATTCTTTTGTCAAGTTGTTTTTCATTAAAATAGTACCCTTGCCAAGTAGAACCAGCTTCTTCGCCATCAATAATTCTGTCGCGATATCCTTTAGGTAAATCTTTGTATTTTTCTTTTTTCAGCAATAAATCTACCATTTCTGTAATAATTTTTTTCTTTTCATTTTTAAGTTTGTCAACATTTTTATGATACCGTATACAAATATCCCTGTTTGCATCGCTTGCACTCTTTGGATCACACCAGTTGTGTGGAATTTGTCTTAGCAGATAACAACCATATTCAATTTCTTTTTGTAATTCTGCCAATTTATCAACATAAACTTGGTATATACCAGATTTGCTGGCTGTCTTTTGTAGAGCTTCTCCTATAGGCTTTGTATTTGCCCTAAACATTATTGCATTATTTTTTAGTTGAAAATTATTAATTCCATAGTTTTGAATATTGTTCATTTTAACCTACTTTCTTTTTTTGCTACACACATTAGTTACCTCATGTAAGTTTAGTAAACTTTTAGAATTGCCTAATTTTTGAAAACAATTTACAAATGTTTACAAAATTTTCATTTACTTCACAACCCTTGATATAATCAAGGTATGAAATATCCGAATTTAGAAAAACTTGTTGATATAATTGCAATTTTGCGCAGTGAAAACGGCTGTCCTTGGGATAGAGAACAAACCCATAAAACGCTCAGACCGAATATGCTTGAAGAAGCCTATGAAGCGGTTGATGCAATTGATGATGGTGATATTCCGAATTTAAGAGAAGAACTCGGCGACGTTCTTTTGCAGGTTGTACTTCACTCACAAATAGCTAAGGACAATAACGAATTTGATATAGAAGATGTTGCAAAAGAATTAAGCGACAAGCTTATTCACCGGCATCCGCACGTTTTTGGCTCTGCTCACGTTGATAACGCTAATGATGTAGTTGTAAACTGGGATAAGCTTAAACAAGAAGAAAAAACATACAGAAAATCAATCTTGGATGGGATTTCAAAATCACAATCAGCTTTGATGTCAGCACAAAAAATAAGCAAAAAAGTTGTGAAAGTCGGATTTGAATGGGAAAATGTTGAAAGTTTAAAAGAGTGCATAAAATCCGAATACAAAGAATTTGAAGAAGCTGTTGAAAGCGGTAACAAAGAACGTATGGAAGACGAGATGGGAGATATTTTCTTTGCAACCGTAAACCTTGCCCGCTGGTACAAGATTGACGCTGAACAAGCACTTTTGAGTGCAAATAAAAAATTCACAAAACGATTCAAAAAAATGGAAGAATTAAAAACTAAGCCGTTTGAAGAATACTCTTTTGAGGAATTTAACGATTTGTGGAAAAAGGCTAAGATAGAAATAGATGAGGGTTGACCTCTTATCACCCCCTCACCCTAATCCTCTCCCGCTGGGCGAGGGCAAGACTGAAAGGAGAAAAAATGAAAAAACTTTTAGGAATAATTTTATTACTTTTATTAATCGCAATACCGGTGAAAGCTTATATGGGAAGCAGTTTTGATGAACCGATTAATGTTTGCGCAAGTCATATTTTAGTGCCTGATCAAATTCAAGCTGAAAAATTAAAACTAGAGATAAAAAATTATGAAGATTTTCAACAATTGGCTGCGATATATTCTCAATGCCCATCAGGTCAAAAGGGCGGTTACTTAGGGTGTTTTGGCAAAGGACAAATGGTGAAAGAATTTGAAAAAGCAGCTTGGAAAGCTAATACAAATGAAGTTGTCGGACCTGTAAAGACTCAATTCGGATATCATTTAATTTGGGTAAACAGAAAATACTAAAGGCACTAAGATACTAGAATGAAAGGAAGTACCCCCTCACCCCAACCCTGTCTTGACCTGCTCGCATTAAATGAATATCGCTTACGCTTAAATTCTCTGCTTGCAGATTGTTCTCAAGTTGGGAGAGGGAGAACGATTTATGAAAAACAAGCTAACATCTAATATAGCATTATTTTTAACAGCACTAATTTGGGGACTTTCGTTTGTTGCCCAAAGAGCAGGTATGGAATATATTGGGCCGTTTACTTTTAATATGGTAAGAAGTATTCTTGGCGGACTTAGTTTAATACCGGTAATAATTTGGGTAAAAGTTTCCAAACCTGATACCAGAACGGAGAGAAGAAAACATTTCCAGCATATAAATCTTATGCGTGCAGGTATAGCTTGCGGTTTGGCTTTATTCACAGCAATGACAATCCAACAATATTGCATGCAATATGTAAGCGCAGGAAAAGGTGGTTTTATTACGGCTTTATACATAATTTTTGTACCTATTTTATCAGTTCTTTTGGGGGAAAGGCTTAAAAAGGAAGTTATAATAAGCGTATTTTTGGCTGTTATCGGTTTGTATCTGCTTTGCTATAAGACCGGAACAGGATTTGATATATATGATTTAGTAGTATTAGTAAGTGCATTTTTTTACGCAATACATATAATGGTTGTAAACTATTATTCAAGAGCGGTTAATCCTGTTAAGGCTTCGTGTCTACAATTTTTTGTAGTAGGCATTTTATCCGGAATATTAGTTTTATTATTTGAATCAATAAATATAAAATCACTTGTGGCATGCAAAATACCTCTTTTATATGCAGGAATATTAACATGCGGTGTTGCATACACACTTCAAATATACGGACAGAAATATACATTGCCTGTTATAGCATCATTAATTTTTTCTTTAGAATCTGTCTTTGCTGTGATAGGAGGAGCGTTTATACTGGGTGAAACCTTGAGCTTGAAAGAAATAGCAGGTTGTGTATTTGTTATCAGTGCCGTAATTTTATCCAATATTCACTCAGATAAAAAGAAATAATTTTCTACGCTGATTTTTTGTATTTATAATCAGGTAGAAGTATTACTCTCTCTCTTACGGGCATATCCTATTTTCTGCAATTGATTTATTATAGTACACCAAAAATCTTCATCATATAGTTTACAAGACTTTGCCTCTGGCGCTATTAATACAAATTTTTCCATATTCAAATTTGTTTTTTTTATTTTTTTTAGCATACTATTTTCATATTCATTCGGCACTTTGATTTTTCGCATTGAAATATCTTCTTTTGTCATATCTAATGCATTAAGTATAGATTTAAAATAATGATGCTCGCCCTTTGTACTACATTTTATATCGTTTTCCACATTTTTAAAGTGTTTATTATCAAATAATAAGAAAAATCTATATTTATCAATATTAAAACTTTCACCGGCTAATCTGATTCTTAATTTTTTTGCATATACATACGGTATATCAGGACAAATCATTTTTATCAAATCTACATGATATTTTTGTGTTGCAAGAATCAAAGGCTTTTTACTTCCGTTACGCTTTATTAGTGCGTCAATTACGTATGTCAAAATTAAATAAGCTTCTCCGCTATTTGCTCTTAATATATAAATATCGTCATTATCACTAAAATATTTAAAAAATTCTTTTTTAAATTTATTAAGTAATGATATTCTGCATATCTCCTTACCAAACAATGTATATATACGATAATTATTTTCTTCTGACCTGCAGGAAAATGTGTGACCTAAAAATTTAATTTCTTTTTTTGAACTATCATCATACTGATTATTAACTTTTACTGTAGTTATCAAACCATTCAAAAAACTTTGGTGACGTTCCGCTGTCATATAATCAGATGTTTGTTATCCACATAAGACCAGCGACATTAAAAATCTTTAGATATACCAATGTAATTTCCTTTTTGTAAAGGTATTTCAAATCCTTCTGATAATATTAAATCACACCACATAATCATAAATGGTTCATAGTCACCAAAATCTTTTATTGCTTCTTTTATTCCGGAAATAGTACCTTTTTTTGCTGCTTTTACAATTTTGAAATTATACTGCATTCCAAAAGCTTGTAGATATTTTTCTAATACTTCGGTTTTATAATCAGAAATAATCGTAAATTCTGCATCTTTAAATTTTTGAAATGCATAAAATATTATTGGTAAATTATTTACCGGTACTAAACATTTTGGTTTATTTCTTGTTAATCCCTCAAGTCTTGTTCCCTTACCGCCTGCTTAAATTACTATACGTTTTAGATTCATTTACACCTCAAAATTAGCTAAGTAACTAATATAATTCATCCATGAAATACGTTACAAGTCAATCTGATTAGGTAATGTTTTTCATTGTTTTAACAATAAGAAAATTTTCATAATATGTTACAAAGGAGAATGAATGAATAAGAAAGAAATAGGCAATACTTTAAAAATGTATCGCAAACTTGCCGGTTTAACTCAAGAAAAACTTGCAGAATTAGTTAATATTCATGAAAAACAAATATCAAGAATTGAATCCGGTGTACATTTTCCTACATTTGATAACTTTGTAAAAATAATGGATGCATTAAAAATTGATTTTTCAGACTTTTCTAAAAATAACTTAGAAAAATCCAGTCCTATAAAAAGGAAATTATTTTATATTCTTAATAATTCAGATGAAGAAGAATTAAAAATGTATTTGAAAATAATAGAAGAAATAAAAATACATATAAAGTAACTTATCATCTAAAAGAATGATTTTCTTGGCAAAAATAAAAAAATCCTGCTATAATAGGATTGGATATTAATATGTTTTGGGGAAAAGAATAATGGCTGAAAACGATCAAGATAATAAACAAGAAATGACCAAGTTTTTAATTATGATGATTGCTTCAATCGTAATAATGCTTATTGTTTCAATTGTCATAAATTATGTTGTTGTAGAAAATATCATTACTCAAAAATTGAGTACTTTACAATTAAACACTGAAGAACTTTCTGAAGAAGATGCTGATAGTGACGAAGTTCAAAAGGGTATAATTGTTGACCTCGGAGATTTTATTTTGAATCTTTGTGATGAAAATGCCAAAAAATATTTGAAAGTTAATGTTGCAATAGAAGTAACTAAAAAAGATACGGATTTTCCTAAAGAAGAAGCAAAAGGCGGAGGCGGACACGGACATGGTGAAGCTGCACCTGCTGCAGATCCTTTAGCTGCAATTCAAGCGGAAATGAATCAATACAAACCTGCTATCAGAGATGCTGTTATTACAAATTTATCAAGTAAAACTTCAGCAGAACTTTCTACTGCGGCAGGGAAAGAACTCTCAAAAGAACAAATTACTAATGATATAAATTCAATATTAGGCGGAGAAAGAGAAGTCCTTAGAGTAAGCTTTGGACAATTCATTATTCAATAGGGTAAAATGACAGAAAGTAACAGCGTATTTAGTACATCAGATGTTGAAAATTTTGAAGATAATGAAGAACATAAAAGTTACAAACTATATAACTTCAGACGTCCAGATAAATTTTCAAAAGATAATTTAAGAGCCTTAAGAGATATTCACAGAGAATTTTCTAAGGCTATATCACTTATTCTCAGCGGTTATTTACGTATGAGAGTAGAAATCGAAATCGTTTCTGTTGACCAGCTTACTTATGAAGAATTTGTTCGTTCAATGCCATCTCCGATAAGTGTCGGTGTATTTGAATTCGAACCTTTATCAGGTCAAATTTTATTAGGTATAAGTTTCGAAGTTATATCTTGTATAGTTAACAGAATGCTTGGTGGTGTAGGAGCAATTGATCCTCAATCAAGAGAATTAACAGATATTGAAAAAGCTTTGGCTAAAAAAGTTATTAATATTATTATAAAATCACTTGAAGATTCTTGGAATACAATTGTTCCGGTAACCGGTAAATTTATCAGCTTAGATGATAATTATCAATCAATTCAAATAGCAACTGCCGGAGAAATTGTTGCACTTCTTACATTCGAAGTTCAAATAGCAGGAAAACACTTTGGCTTATTCAGCCTATGTTTCCCATATCCTGTTTTAGAAACTGTTTTAACTCACTTAAGTACACAACATATTTTCCAAACAAAAGGTCTTGTTGCAACAAATGACGAACGTATGAAAATGATATCAAAATTGAATTTATCACTAGCTGATTTGAGAGTTCAATTTGGTACTTGCAGTATTACTCTGGATGATTTTATGCAGTTATCTGAAGGAGATATTATTAAACTTGATAATAAAATTCAAGATGATTTGATTGTTAAAGTTAATGGTGAAAAGAAGTTCTTTGCACGACCCGGAACATTAAAAAATCAGGTTTGTGTTAAAATAACAGATGTATATGATGAAATGCACGAAATATTGAGAAACTATTTCTAGAGAGAGGTTTTTAAATGTTTGATGATGATGAAGATATAAATGAAGAAGTAAACGAAGAAAACTCAAGCAATGATGATTCAGCTGAATCATCCGAAACGTCTGCCAATGATACAGCGGAAGTATCGTCACAACCTGCTGAGTTTGAAAGTTTTGATGAAGAAACATCTAATAAAGAAAACAGTGAACCGGAAAAAGAAGAAAAACCTGATCCGAATACTGTTACAGTTCAACCTGTTCAATTTGCATCTTTTGAAGACTTAGATCAAGTTCAAGGTCCTCAAAACCAAAACTTGAACATACTTCTTGATGTAAAACTTCAATTATCAGTAGAACTTGGAAAAGCTGAACTTCCTATTAAAAAAGTTTTAGAATTAACCAAAGGTTCAATTGTAACACTTAATAAAGCAGCCGGTGAACCTGTAGAATTATATGCAAACGGAAAATTAATTGCATTTGGTGAAGTTGTTGTTATAGAAGATAATTTTGGTTTAAGAATTACTCATATTACAGACCCTGTAAAACGTCTTAATACAATAAACGGCGCTTCAAGAGAAGACTAGATATTATTTTTGGTTATTATGCAGTTGCTTCAAAATCCTTATATTTTGAAGAATCTATTTGTACATCCAAATGATCTTTTTCAACTGATACACGACTAAAATATCCTGTAGAACGCAATTTTTCAGCCAATTTATTACCGTTACCTGTTGTTCTTATATCCAACTTTGGATTTTCTGCATTGTGGTGACTTGCATAACCGCTTTTTTGATGTGGATTTCCGGCTTCACCTGTACCAAGAGCCGAGGTTATTATGAGCTCTTCTCCTATCATGTTTGCAACTTTGTCAAGAATTGCACCTGTTCCTTTTTTTGCATAAGGTATATCCGTCAAGAAAGATTTTTCCAAAACGGACCAATTTTTACCTCCTTTCAACAATTCTAAATTACTGTCATTCTTTGCTTTTTCTTCTGCTTGTTTTTGGGATAGCAATATGTATGAATTATCAATTTTTCCTGCATTATTTCTTGTATCATTGTATTTAACTCTTTCAGATAATCTTACTTTATCAGATGATTTATTACTTGAATATATTTTTACACTTTTTACGCTTTTTACACGTTGTTCTTCACCGTTTATGCCAAACAAAGAATAATTGGGATATATATATCTTTGCATATTATCATACCAGCCTGTATTTATTTTCCAGTTATTAAAAACAGAAAAATTTGTAAAATAATTTATACTTGGGAATTGAAACATTGAATAAAAATTAGGGATGCACCAATTTGGCATGAACCAATTGCTCATCCCAAACGGAAAATTTAAACTATTGCTAAAAAAATTAAACATATCCCAAATATCCCTATTAATATAAAGTCTTTATTTAAAACTAAATTGACATATAAATATATATACATCCTTACTTCGTTACAAATCTTTACTTTTTATAAAAACATGGTAAACATGTAAATAACATGTATTTTCGTAATTTTTATTTCTTAATTACAATAATTATAGCTATTTTCGGTATTTCTAATTTTTGAAAATCAATAAAATAAACTATTTAAATACTATTTAAAAAAACTTAACAATTGTATAATATTGTCTTGTAAATGTATTCTCAACTTATATAATAATAATATGGGTTGAGAGCATTTGGGGAATAGTTCTTAATTACATTAACAAAAAGTTGATTACTTTTTGAATGAATTTAAGATTAAAATTTTAAAAATATTTTTGGAGGATATAAGTGTTTAAGAGTCGTGATATGGGAAGAGCAATTGCCGTAAAAAGGTGGACTCCGACAGCATTAGAATGTTATAAAAGAGGTTGTGTTTGTGATGGTTGCTTTTATAGTGACTTTTTCTCCGCAACAGCTCAAAAATGTCAAATGAAAGCAGCAGTTCTTGAACTTGTTCGTACTATTGGCGCTCCTAACGTCGATTTACCGCAAGTTATAGACTAGTTTATACTAAAGAAAATTTTTACTTACTTTATGTATCTTAAATTTATATTTTGGATACTTGACAATCATGCTCATTATATGATATAAAGTAAGTGGGGTAAATGTATATTTTTGAGTCTTGCACACATTGCAAGACTTTCTTTTATTTAAAACTTTTTCTTTTCCTGATTGGAAAGGGATATGGAGAATAAAATATGGATGATAATAAAATTATAATAACAGTATCGGGAACTGATAAAGTTGGAATTGTAGCTAATATTGCAAATATTTTAGCTAAATATAAGGTCAATATAGAAGATATTAAACAAACATTGATGCAAGGTCATTTTGTAATGTTTATGCTTTGTGATATAGAAAAATCAGATGTTAATTTTAAGGAATTAAAGAATATACTTATAGAAGAAGGAAACAGAATAGAAGTAGAGATTTGGGTTCAGAAAAAAGGTATTTTTGAAAAAATGCATACTGTGTAGTGGTAAATAATACAAAATTAAACAGTTTTTAATACGATTAAATACAATATTATTGTCTGGTTTCACCTGACCTACATGTTAAATATATAAACTGTACAATATTAAACATTGAGTTTGCGGAAAAATTAAAATTTTCCCTGCAAACTCTGGGGAACGGTTTCGAGTCAGGCTACGTGCTATCCCGCACCTAGCCTGACTCTCACACACC
>CADBXV010000006.1 GCA_902798645.1 uncultured bacterium | reverse complement strand
TCAATAGCGAATAAACTGCTGAAAACAACAGAGGAAAATTTAATTTTGGATTTGCAATCACAAGGAATTTTATCTGAAGCGGAAATGAAATTCTTATCCGTCAGCAAAGAAAAAAAAACATCTGTGCAAACAGTAGATAATATAATAAAAAGAAAAATCTCATTAGAAAATTTTGAGGTTATTTTTTGTCTTGAAAATTATGTGGCAGAAGGCGGAACTATAAATCCTGATCAAGTAGTTCGCAATATAAGGTATAAGGATAAAAATGGTACAATAGTTGCGATTGTTCAGATAGACAATTTAAATAAAAAAATAAGATTACAGAATCTTGGTAATATTTTGCCTAAGCAAGAAACATTTACACCTTATCAAGTAGGAACAAAGTTAGAAAAGTTAGCAAAATTCAAAAAATGGTCTATAGAAGACGGCGGTTTAAATCAGTTTAACAGTAATGTTGAAATAAGGTATAAAGATGAGTATGACAATGTTATGGCTGCGGTTATAACAAAACCAAACGGTTTATATGACACAATAGCCGAGTATGAATATATTAACGGAAATAGATCAAAAATGCTTCTTACAAATCATTATGGTCAATCTATTGTTGTTTATGACGGAACAGAAAATGTTAGACAGATAACCAGAATTGATATTGATACTGATGGTGTAATTATAGAAATAACAAAAGTTTTTGATTAATTTGTAAATTTTTTGTTACAATAATAATATTCAAATAGCAAAATTTTTTTTCAACGGCTTTTATTTAGATGTAATGACTAAAAAAAGGTAGTTATATGAAAATTTTGCAGGTTGATTCGTGTTCAAATTTAATGTTTAGAGCAACCCTCCCCAGCTCTTATGTAAAAAAGAATGCTATGTATAAGGCAAAACAAGCAGTAAAAACAGCAGTTACCGCTGTAACAAAAGAACCGGATTCAGAAAAAGTAATAAAAGAAGCATCAGATATAATTAAGTCTAAAGGTATAACCTTTTGCGAATATTCTGGTGAACGTATGAATATTGCTGCGGGATACAACAACGGATTTTATTCTGTAAAACTGCCTCAAGAAATATTAGATAATGTTAATCCAAAAGTATATTTAGCAAATGTGTTAATGGATGATGAAAGTATATTGGGCGGTCTTTTAAATTATATGAATGTGGTAAAAAATTTTAAACGTCAGGATATTATACAAAAAGGATTGCAAATTCATACATATGAATTAAATAATTATGTTCCATATGAGCAAAAACAAAAAGTTGCAACAGTTTTATCAAAATACACTAAGAGAAATATAAGAACAAAGAATTTATTTTATGTTAATTCAGATGCATATTATTATGACAAATATTCAGAAAAAGTATACAGTATAAATATGGACAGAAAACACTTTTATGGTGCGAATAATATGATTCAAGAATTCGAATTTGTAAAAGACGGAAAAGGTAATGCTATAGGATATAATAGAAAAAGGTACGATATATTCCAAAATAAATATATTGAAGAAAAATATGTAGAGCAGCAATCACCCAGTGAAAAACTTCCTAAAATAGCAGATTCTGTTAATAATAAACTTTTTGCTGAAGCTTTCAGATTTGGGAATTCAGAACCGGAATATAAGTATAATAAAGGCATTCCAAATGTTTTAGAACATCTTAATAAAAGAGTAGGTATTACATTACCTAAAAAGGAAGATTTACAGTTTGTACAATTTTATGATAATGATAGAAATATTGTTTTAAGAATTAATTATTATGATCCTACAACGGGACGTTCATTAGTATATAATCAGGACGGTAAATATATGTATCAAATGGAATACAATAAAGACGATTCCGGAAATATTATTGCTTGCAGTAAATTCTAAATTTCTGCAGTCATAAATTTATTTTTATAGTCGTTTATTGTATTTATTAATTCTGCAAATTCTGCATACTTTACCGTATTAAGTGCCTTCGATAATTCCACCGAATTTATAAATTTGATTATAAAAGAATTTTCACTGCGCTCCATAATCTTTATCATGCCTGTATCTTCAAATATTTCAAGCAATGTTTCTACTGCAATATTAGTTATACCAAGAGCAGAAGATGCTCTTGTGAGATTAAAATCACCATTTAAGTTGTTACATGTGTATCGTATCATTCCTGAGAATGTTTTTAGTATATCTTCTTCCATGTTTTTTGATAGATTGTAATTCATGTAATGGATTATATCAGGTGCTGTTGATTGCATTAAAGATTGTAAAATCTCATCGTCAGCCGGATAATCGAAAAACATTAGTATATCGCTTTTTTTTGCGTTTACACGATTTACAACCGATTCATAGATATATTTGTAGGGTTTTAAACTTTCTATTATGTTTCTGTTTTCGGCAAATATGGCTACAGATTTTTCTGTTCCTTTTATATAGTCGTTAACCTGCGCAAGGATGTTTGTTTTCTTTCTATGGTCATAAACTTTTATTTTTGACTCTTCTTCTTGTTCATCCAAAGCTTCTGAATGGACGTCCTTTATAATTAATTGAACATTTGTAACACCATTAAACACATTCAACTGCGGTGCAAATGCCACATCAATTTTATCTCCGTTGCATAAAGGGATATCTCCTCTTGACCACCATACACAATCAACATTACCATTTGGGGTTTCAACAATAAGTTTTAGATGTTCTTTTGTAGAACCCATTAATTTTTTCTCTTTTAGCGTTAAGTTGTTAACAACAAAGGTTGGAGAAGGATTTGACATGCCAAACGGTTCAAGTTTTGAGATTTCTTCAACAAGTGAGATATCTACATCATTTATATCAAGCTCTAAATCCACATCCAAAGAAGGGATTAGTTTTTGACCGTTTAACATTGCTGTAACCGTTTTATTTAAAGCTTGTTTTACTTCTTCAAATCCGGTTTTTTCCGTTGTAAAACTAAATCCTCCTGCAAACTTATGACCTCCAAAACCTTCCAATTTGTCAGATATATTTGATATTATTTCATATAAATTTAATTCTTTTACTCCTCTTGCGGAGCAGCGGTATGTTTTAGTTTCTTCCGAATATGTCATTATAAAAGTAGGTTTGTAGTATTTTTCAACAAATTTTGAAGCTACTATACCGATTATTCCCACGTGCCAATTTGGGTTTGCGAGGACTATTGCATCATCTTTGCTTTTTGAATTTTTCCAAACTTCATCTGCTTCTTCAAAAATCTGTGAAACCATTTGCTGTCGCATTTTATTCAGATTTTCGAGCTGCATGACGCAAAGCTCTATTTCTTGTTTATTGTCAGAAATTAACAATTTTATTGCAGGATTTACGGATTCGATTCTTCCCGAAGCATTAATCCTCGGAACAACAGTAAAAGCTACCTGCTCTGAGGTTAAGCCGTTATCAATATTCACGCCTGCATTGTCTAATAAGCGTTTTAATCCGTAGTGTTTGCCTTTAGAGATCAGTTCCAATCCTTTTTTTACAAAATATCGGTTTTCACCAATAAGCGGTACTAAATCTCCGATTGTACCAACTGCAACAAAAGGTAAAATTTCATAGCTGAAATTTAATTTGTCATATTTTTCCAGAATTCCCTGCGCAAGCTTAAACGCAACACCTACACCTGCTAAAGAGGTTAAATAGTCTATCTGCAGTGGAGTTAATTTTTCATCCAGCGCATTCATTGCTTTAGGATTTAGTATTGCGTATGCCGGTGGAATCTCCTCCGGAGCTTCGTGGTGATCTGTTATAATCACATCACACCCGAAACTTTTTATAAAATTAACTTCTTTAACACAACTTATTCCGTTATCAACAGTTATAATAAGTTTTGGTTTGCTTTTGCTTAAAATTTTAACAAGAGCTTGCGTATTTAATCCATGTCCTTCAGCATCTCTGTCGGGTATGTAATAATCGGCATTCCCTCCCAAATATTTTATAGTCTGAACTAAAACAGAAGTTGAAGTTACACCGTCTGCATCAAAGTCACCGTAAATTAAGATATTTTGTTTTTCATCTATTGCTTTGATAATTCTTTCGACAGCTTTTGGCATATCACAAAAAGCATTAGGGTGCATTAATGTTATTTCCATCGGATTTAAAAATTCTCGTTTTGCCTCCTCTGATTTAATGCCCCTAATTTCTAATAATGTATCAATTACAGATTGTTTGCGGTCTAACCTCCCGCAAGTTTTCCACTCTTTTCTCCAAGACATGTCATTTCTTTCAATAATTCAATAGCTTTTTTTAGTTGAACATCATCTTTTGCATCAACATTTTCTTTCTTTAATTCTACCACAACGTCGGGTGTAATACCTTTTTTATGGATATCAGTGCCTGAAGGTGTAAGGTATCTTTGAATTGTAATATTTATACCTGCTTCATCAGGAAGCTTATTAATTTCTTGTACAAGTCCTTTTCCGAAAGACTGTTCTCCAACAATTGTAGCACGATGATTGTCTTTAAGCGCTCCGCTTAAAATTTCGCTTGCAGATGCCGAACCTTTATTAATCAAAACAATTATTGGTTTATCTGTGACCTGATGGTTTCTGGCTCTTGTTGTAGACTTGTAACTGTCACGATCAACCGTACTTACAATAACACCGCCTTTTAAAAGCATATCCGATATATAAACCGCATTGGTTAGAAGTCCTCCCGGATTTGAACGAAGGTCTATGATATAACCTTTTGCGCTATTAGAATTATTCAAAATAGTTTCAATCTCTCCGGCTGCATTTTTACTTATAAAAGAACTCAATCTTATGTATTGAATTCCGTCGGGGATTTCTGTTTTAAACGGAGGTTTTGTCGAAACTGACTTAACTTCAATCTCGTCACGAACTATGCTGTATGTTTTATTCGGAACATCTTTTCTCTTGATTAAAAGAGTTACCGTTGTTCCCTTTTCGCCTCTAATTTTGTCGGCTGCCACATCAATGCTAATTCCTTTTGTGCTTTCTCCGTTTATTTCTAATATCTCATCATCGGCAAGAAGTCCTGCACGCTCTGCCGGAGAATCTTCTAACGGTGCAATAATTACAAGCTGTCCGTCTCTTAAACCTATTTGAGTTCCGATTCCTTTAAGTGAACCCTTTATTGATTGGTTTTCTTCAGAGAATTCTTTAGGGTCTAAAAATCTTGTATAAGGATCGTTCAAGCTGGCGAGCATTGTTTCAATTGCTACATAAGCATCTTCTTTTGTTTTAAGCTTGTGATCGTATCTGTATCTCCATTTATTCCAATCCTGTGAATTGTCAGTCGGATCATAGTATTTTTTGTTAATCAGCATCCAAACATTGTCATACAATTCAGCCGGTGTTGCTGAATAAGCATTGCTGATTGTTGTCAGGACAGCTGTCATAAGTATTAAACTTGTTGTAATAAATCTTTTCTTCATTTTCTAACCTACACTCCTCTTTATTATAGAATAAAAAGCGCTCTTTAATATTATACTACACAATTATTTTATTTTTTTCAAATTTAAGAATAAATAGTTTGAAAATCAAAGAAATCATAATCTAAAAGTATGTCAGGTAAAATAAGCAAGGACTTATTTTATTTTTTCATGATATAATCATGTCAAAAGAAAGGGAAGTTTTTATGACAAATTTATCACCATTACAAGTCGAAAGACTTAAATACCAGCCGAAATTGCCTTCTTCATTGGCAAGCGGTATTAATCATCTTCAATCTGTTGAAGGTTCTGCAACAGAATCAGTTGCAAATCAAGACGAAATCAAAGCTTTATTTAAAAATACTTACGGAAAACCTACGGTAACTTTCCAAACAACTACTGATACAATTGCAAGCGGACAAAAAAATGTTGGCGTAATTCTTTCAGGAGGACAAGCTCCCGGCGGACACAATGTTATAGCAGGATTATATGATGCGCTTAAACAAGCTAATCCTGCTAATAATCTTTACGGATTTTTAGGCGGACCAAGCGGAATTATAGAAGGTAAGTATGTAGAATTTAATGATGAATTTATTAATGATTACCGTAATACAGGCGGTTTTGATATTATCGGTTCAGGCAGAACAAAGCTTGAAACAGAAGAACAATTCCAATCTGCTTGGGAAGTTTGTAAAAAGTTGAACATTTCTGCTGTAGTAATTATTGGCGGTGACGATTCTAATACAAATGCAGCACTTTTGGCAGAATGGTTTGTTGCTCATAACGCAGGAATTCAAGTTATCGGATGTCCTAAAACAATTGATGGCGATTTGAAGAACGAACAAATAGAGATTTCATTCGGTTTTGATACAGCTACAAAAACATATGGAGAATTAATCGGAAACATCGAAAGAGATGCTAATTCAGCTAAAAAGTATTGGCATTTTGTTAAAATTATGGGTAGAAGTGCTTCTCACGTAGCATTGGAAGCTGCTTTACAAACTCAACCAAACATCACTTTAATCTCAGAAGAAGTCGAACAAAGAAAAATGTCACTTTCTTCAATAATTGATTATATGACAGATATCATTGTAAGACGTTCTGAGATGGGTAAAAACTTTGGTATAGCAGTTATTCCGGAAGGTTTAATTGAATTTGTACCAGAATTAAAATCTATGATTGCTAACCTTAATGACATTATGCCGTCATTAGAAAAAGATTCCAAATATTCAAACGGAACAGATGTTGAAAAGATTGCTATTATAGAAAATTCACTTTCAAGTGAAAATTCAAGCGTATTCAAATCACTTCCGGCTTTAATCAAATCTCAATTATTGATGGACAGAGATCCTCATGGTAATGTTCAGGTTTCAAAAATTGAAACAGAAAAACTTTTGATTTCAATGATAGAAACGAAATTAAACGAACTTAAAAAAGCAGGAAAATATAGCGGAAAATTCTCAACACAATCACACTTCTTTGGGTATGAAGGACGTTGTGCATTCCCTTCAAATTTTGATGCGGATTATTGTTATTCATTAGGCTTTAATGCATTTGCTTTAATAAGTTTTGGTTTAACCGGATACCTTTCTTCCGTAAGGAATTTAACAGAATCTGCAAATGATTGGATAGCAGGCGGTGTTCCTCTTACAATGATGATGAATATGGAGAGAAGACACGGTGAAATGAAGCCGGTTATAAAGAAAGCTCTTGTAGAGTTAGATGGTCCTGTATTTAAGAAACTTGAAGCTAACAGGGAAGATTGGGCATTAAATGACAGATATTTATTCCCCGGTGCTATTCAGTACTTTGGTCCGTCTTCTGTTTGTGATATTACTACAGTAACATTACAGCTTGAAAATCAGGCAAAATTCGCTTCTGTCTAAATTTTATTATTAGCGAAGCCGGCTTTATTATTAATAAAGCCGGCTTCGTTTTGCCAAAAAAAATTATATAATCAAGAATTTATTGAAAAATAGACCTCTTTTAATCGTTTTTTGCTTATGTGAGTGTAAAGCTGTGTTGTTGAGACATCACTATGTCCTAATAGTTCTTGTACGATTCTTAAATCTGCGCCGTTTTCAAGAAGGTGTGTTGCAAAGCTGTGTCTTAAAGTATGCGGAGATATGTTTTTATTAATTAGTTTTCCCTGTGCGTGAATAAATGTATAAACATCTTGACGAGTAATCAGTCGTCCGTTTTGTAATATAAGCAGTCGTTTGGTATTAAGGTTATATTTTTTTATAAGTAAATCTCTTTCCGGTAAATATTCTTTTAAAACTTGTTTAGCGGTTTCTCCCATCGGAATTATTCTTTCTTTAGAACCTTTTCCAAAACATCTGACATATTTTGATGCCAGATCGATATCGTTAGTTTTAAGATTAACAAGTTCTGAAACACGCAGCCCGCAGCTATATAAAAGTTCCATTATAACATGTTGAAATGGGGATAAATGATTGTTTAGCATTTCTTCAATTTCTTTTACTGTAACAACTTTTGGAAGTCTTTGCGGAACTTTTGGTTGTTCAAGAGTAGATGCAGGATTTTTTTCAAGAATTCCCGATGCAAATGCCCATTTGAAAAACCCTCTCAGAGATGCAACTTTACGAATAACGCTTGTCGGAGCATATTTGTTCTCTCGCAGTTTTCTTACATAAGAATTTATCATTAACCTGTCAATTAAATTTATGTCATTAATATCTAAGCTGTCGCAAAAATCTTCTAAATCACGTCTGTATGCATCAAGCGTATTTTGGGACAGTCCTTTTTCAAGCTCTAAATATTCCAGGTATTCACCGATTGTTTGGTACAAATTTTATAATCTCCAACTTAATTATACACTATTTTTAAGACAATGTGATATACTTTTAAATGGAACTTTATTGTGAAATAAGGATATCATGCAATATGGAAGTTATAAAAAGAGGAAATTATGTTTAGAAAACATTTAATTACTTTATGTCTTTTAATTCCGTTAACTGTATATGGAAATTACAATGATGTTTATGTTGCAGATATAGAGTATGATTGGATTAATAAGTCAGAAATAGAAAAAGAGGCTATGATATCAGAGGTACATGATATCATTTTTGAGAAAACTGTCGAAAAAAGAAATGATTTAAAATCAATTTTTAAAGATAAACTTAAGGACAAGAATCATATTGAAAATTATATGGCAGCTTCAGCCGGATATAAAGAATTCAAGGGGAACAGAATATCTGCATTTTATTATAAAAAAATGGTAAATCCTGTTATGTATGCACTTCAGGATAAAAAAGAAACATCACATTCATTTTATTATGATGCAATGGGAAATTTAAGGTATGTTGATTTTATAAACGGATATTATCCTGATTATCCTTATTATGCAATACAGTACAGAATAACAGGAAAGCCTGTAAGTGCAGTTTATTATATATCTGAAGATTGCCAGTATTTATATAACCCTAATGGTGAATTTGAGGGTGTTTGGTATAAACATAAACTCTATAACAAGAAAAATAAAGTTATACTAACAAGAACAACATACTAAAGTTATAAAAACCCTCTCTCTATACAATGAGAGAGGGTTTTTAATTTATTGTCTTGCTCCAAGTTCTTTGTCCATAAGATATAAAGCAGATTTTTCTTCTCCAAATATATTCAATCTTTTGATTATATCTTTTACCTGTTGTTCTTCTTCTATTTGTTCTTCGATAAACCAATCAATAAATGATAATGTTGTTCTGTCGCACTCTTCTTCCGCAAGTTTTGCAATATTCATAACAGAATTAGTAATACATTTTTCGTGTTCATAAAGTGTTTCAAAAACTGATTTTACGCCTTTAAATTCAAATTCAGGTGTCCTAATTTGTTTTAATGTAACATAACTATTTCTTTCAAGTAAGTAATCTAAAAGTTTTAAGCCGTGTTCAACTTCTTCTTTGGCTTGAATTTTTAGCCAAGAAGAAAAACCGAATAAACCTAATTCATGCAAATTTGATGACATAGATAAGTATAAATATCCGGAATAAAATTCTTTGTTAATTTGTTCATTGATTATTTCGTTAATTTTTTCGCTAACCATTTTATCTCCTTTTCTCTAAATTGAATAGTCGCCTTTTTCGTTTTCCAGCATTATATTATCACCCCACAAGTGATGAATGTTACAGTATTCTATTGAATTAAAATCGTCACTATCATTTATGAATGCTTTCATTTCAGGAATTTCATCAGGATTAAAGAATTTTAAATGTAATTCTTTTTTATCTATAGTAAAAGTTTCAATAAATTGAATGTAGTGTTCCTTTGTCATTGGATGACCAATTACATTAACAAATTTTTTACCCTCTTTTATTTCAACCTTTGGCGTGTGTTTTTCCCCGATCTCCGTAGTGTCATATTGTATACCCATAAGTTTCATTTCTTGACCGCAGCAAACAAGATTTCCGTCACCTTCTTGAAAGACTTGAACCAAATTGCCGCATATTTCACATTTGTATATTTGTAGTTTTACTGTCATATCCGCCTCCATTTTTATATTCACCTTTTCAAACTTAAAAAACATTGTCGGATAAGGTGATTTATGATATTATCCTAAGTATGAGCAATTTCTTTTCTAAAGACGGTAACAGTGCCGAAAATGAAAAACTTTTTGTCCAAAATAAGGAATTAAATTCACAATTTGACAACTCTATAAGCGGACAATATAATGAGCTGAAAAATAATTATGAACAAATCTTTATGGAAGCAGTTGAGGATATAAGAAGTGAACTTGATAAAATAAGGCCAAAAGATGCGTGTAATAATTGCACTAATAAAGATTGCAAGTTAGAAAAAAAAGATATTTTTTCGCATTATCCGCCTTTAGGATGTAAGCTTAGAGAGTGGCAAATGCAAGCTATAACATATTTAACAGGTGATTATCGAACAAAGTTAAAGGTATCTTATAAAGAGATAATGTCGAAAAAAAATGATTATGAATGTAATAAATGCGGAGCTTGTTGCAGGTTAGCCGTAAGCGAGTATTCATACAACCAGCTAAAACAAAGAGCAATGAAAGGAGATAAATTTTCAGAAGATTTCGTTTCGGTATTTGTTCCTATAGAAAGTGAAGAAGATGCTAAAAAAGTTAATCCGGAATACTTTGAATTGTTGAATAAACTTGTGCAAGAAGATAGAATTTATTACTATCACTGTCCTAAAGTCGGAGAAGATAATCTATGCACAATGTACGAAAACAGACCTTTTATATGCAGGGATTTTCCGCATAATCCTCTAAAACTTCTTCCTTCAGAGTGTTCATTTAATGCTTGGAAGAATGAAGTGGCTCATCAGGCAATGCTTTTGAAAGCAAAAACAGATTTGATAGATTTTTATAAGCAAAAGCTAGGTTAGATAAATAGTAGAATTAAAAATAAGGTTAGAAATAAAATGATATTAGCCGGAATGACACTAAGTGAACTTGAAGATTTGATGGCAGAACTTAAAGCCACTAAATTTCGTGCGAAACAAATTCATAATTGGATATATTCAAAATCGGTATCTTCAATAGATGATATGACAAATTTGTCAAAGGATTTTAGAGAAGAACTTAAAAATATAGCTCAAGTTACAGATATAAAAATCAAAGTAAAACAAGTTAGTAAAGACGGAACTATCAAATATTTAGTAGAGTATCCTGATGGTGAATGTGTAGAAACGGTCTTGATGCGCTTTGATAATCGAGCAAATTTAACAGCTTGCGTAAGTTCTCAGGCAGGTTGTGCGGTTAACTGTTCTTTTTGTGCGACAGGTAAGGGCGGATTTAAACGCAATCTTACATATAAAGAGATTATAGAACAGGTTTTAACAATTCAAAGAGATACCGGATTAAAAGTTACCAATATCGTGTTTATGGGGCAGGGAGAACCTCTTTTAAATTTAGATAATGTATTAAAAGCATTGGATATATTTAATAATGATTTTCAAATCGGACAAAGGCGTATTACAATATCCACAAGCGGAATTATTCCGGGGATAAGAAGACTTGCTGAACTTGATTTACAATCAACTCTTGCAATATCTTTGCATGCTCCAAACCATGAACTTAGAAAAGAATTAATGCCAATTGAAGAAAAATATCCTATTAATCAAGTAAAACAATCATTAAAAGAATATGTCGAAAAAACAGGCCGCAGAATTACAGTAGAGTATATATTGATACATGGATTTAATGACACACCCGTTGTCGCAAAAGAGCTTGCTTATTTTTTAAAGGACTTAAAGTGTAATATTAATTTAATACCATATAACTCAGTGATTGAAAATGATTATAAAAAGCCATCAAGCTCAGATGTGATGAAGTTTAAATATCTTATGGAACAATCAGGTAAGAAAGTAACTGTTCGATTGGAACGTGGAGCTGATATAGATGCTGCGTGCGGTCAATTAAGAGGTAAAAGGTTATAATTATTAGTAACCGTTTAATAAAAGTATGCTTGCCCAAATAACAATAATGCCTGACATAATTCCGGTAATAGCGTAGTGCCAATCTCCGTATTCGTGAGAAAGCGGAAGAAGTGTATCAAAGGATATGTAAATCATAATTCCGACAACAGCTATTAATAAGAAACCAACAAGCGCTTCCGGAAAAAACCAATGCAGTAGACCGAGTCCAATAATAGCTCCGATTGGTTCAGTTATGCCAGTCCAAAAAGAATACCAAATTGCTTTGCGTTTTTTGCCGGTGGCATGATAAATAGGAAGTGCAACAGCAATTCCTTCCGGAATATTATGCAATGCAATAGCAATAGCAACAGAAGCTCCAAGAGCAATATTTTGTGAAGAAACTAAGAAAGTTCCTAAACCTTCCGGAAAGTTGTGTATTGCAATAGCAATCGCAGTCATAAGTCCGGCACGTTTAATTTTGTGTTTCCTTTGACAGTGTTCAATATTTGTCGGGCAATCTTCATCAAAATCTTCTTCTTCGACGTGGTCAGGAATAAATTCATCTATAAGTTTTGAAATTACAATTCCTGCAATAAACCCCCAGAATAATATCCAATGATATTTAACGGGATAATGACTTTTTAAAAGATTTTCTGCAGTAGTAAGAATTTCTGTAAGAGATACAAAAATCATAACTCCTGCCGAGAAACCAAGCCCCAGAGATAAGACTTTCAAATTGCTTTTATGAACAAAGAACGTAATAAAACCGCCAATGACGGTTGCAAATCCTGCTAGGAAAGTCATTAAAAGAGGTATCTGCCAGTGTTCAAACATATTTATGTATTCCTTTATAGAACTATCTTACCACAAAAAAATAAATACCCCCTTTACAAATTTTTTTCAGCAAGTTATATTAAATAGGTAATCGATGGGAGCGTAGCTCAGTTTGGTTAGAGCGCATGCCTGTCACGCATGAGGTCGCGAGTTCGAGCCTCGTCGTTCCCGCCATTAAAAGAGAACCCTTTATGGGTTCTTTTTTAATGGCTGAATGATAGTGGCGAGAAACGCTTATTGCGAGTTCGGCGGATTTCCGTACGGACGACACGAACAATAATAATTTAGGTGAGTTAGTCCGGATAGCGAAGAAACGGAGCGACTAAACCGTGAGGTTTAAAAGCGGAGATTTCTGAGCGTGGAGGAAATCCAAGACGAGCCTCGTCGTTCCCGCCATTAAAAAGAGAGTCCCTGTTAGGACTCTCTTTTATATTAGGTGCGATTTAATTGCATATTTGTATTAGTCTACTTATTATGTTAAAACATCTCTTTGTTTTGCGTATTCAATGACATCTTTTACTAATCTAATAATACAGTCAGCAAAACTTTCTCCAGGATTTGTATCACTGGAATTCACATGCGGCCAGCCAAAACTTCCCCCATTCTTGTCAATGGCACCAATAGTAATAACTTGATGTGGTTTTGGCCAATTTCTTGGCATCATACTGGGATATACTGAAATACTTTCAGTTTCAACAGCTTCTTTTGCAATTTTTTCTAGAGTAGGTCTAGCTATTTCTGCTTGTTCTGCAAAATATTTACCAGCAAATTTTTCAAAAGCAGCTTTATCGGGCATTTTTAATATTGCCCTAAAATTTGGTTGATAATTTGTTATTCCATAATTTTGAATTGTATTCATTTTGACATCCTTTTTGTTTTTGGCTACACACATTGTTATCCCATGTAAGTTCACTGAACTTTCATAATTGCCTAAATTTTGGAAATAATTTACAAATATTTACAATTGATGTTGAAAAAAGTGGAATAAAGGGTTAAAATGAATATGTAGGGAAAAGACCCTAAGAGGTCGTAACTCTTAAGGTCTTTCTTAACTCCCTAAACAAATTCGGCGAGAATTTGAATTAAGAGTCCTAGTGTAGCTAGGACTCTTTTAATGCGTCTGCTTTCGTTTTATAGTGTGTGTTTATGGCTAATTTTGTTATTATTATTGAATCTTAATAAGTTCGAACTTCGTCAATCCTCTTGGTATTTTATTCTAATAACAAAGCCGAGAGTTTTTAAATTCAAAACTTTCTGCTTTTTATTTATATTAAAAATATTATATATTTTTACCCATGTTATATGCTTGTTCTAAAAGTTCGTTTCTGTTTTGAACATCATTAGGATTATCAAGTCCGCCTGCTTCAAGGTATCCTTTTAGTTCTAATCCGCTAAAACAAGCAACCCAACCATTTACACCATTCAAAACAGTTTGAACAACACCTTTTGAAGAATCGGCAGATGTTGTAATAACATAGGTTTCTGTGAAATTCTTGCCTGTTGCAAAGAGTGAATTTGCTCTATCAATAAGAGTTTTCATTTGTCCTGACATTTCATAATAATAAACAGGAGTTGCCCAAACGATAACATCTGCTTCTTTCATTTTTGAAGTTATTTCATTTGCATCATCATTTATTACACATTTGCCTAATTTCTGACAAGCAAGGCAACCTTTACAGAAATTGATTACCTTATCTTTTAAAGTTACAAATTCAACTTCATGCCCTGCATCTTTTGCACCACGTTCTGTTTCTCTTGCAAGAATCTCAGAATTAGCATTTGGTCTTAAACTTGTTGATATAATTAAAACTTTTTTCATAATTGATTTACCCCCACCTCTATTTTAAATTCTCTTTATAAAAACTTTCAATTTTATCAAACGGAATTGCGTTTTTATCTCCGCCGTCATACAAATCAACATGGTTTGCACCTTTTACTATAAAGAGTTCTTTATTATCACCTTTTAATTTATGATAAGCAGTTTCACCAAAATATCTTGAATGTGCATTTTCGCCATGAACAATTAAAACAGGAGTTCTGATTTCATTTGCATACTGTAAAATCGGTTGATTTATTAAAGAAAGAGATGATGTCATATTCCATTTGCCGTTAGAATTAATAGAACGAGAATGGAAACCTCTTTTTGTTTTATAGTAATCAAAATATTGCTGAACAAATAAAGGTTCATTTCCCGTTAATTTTTCAGGAAGTCCGTCAGCACCTTTATAATTGCCATTCTTAAAATCTTCGGTTCTTTGCTTGTTTAATGCTTGTTTCATTTCATAACGAGCGTTTTCATCAACCGAGTCGTTATAACCTTTAGCAGAAACTCTTGTCATATCGTACATTGTAACAGCAGTTGTTGCTTTAATTCTTGTATCAATTGCAGCAGCGTTTATTGCAAAACCTCCAAAACCGCAAATTCCTAAAATACCTATTCTATCAGGGTTTACATTTTTATTGTTGCTTAAATAATCAACTGCGGCAGAGAAATCTTCCGTATTAATATCAGGACTTGCAACATGTCTTGGTGTTCCTTTGCTTTCACCTGTATAACTCGGGTCAAAGGCAAGAGTAATAAATCCACGTTCAGCCAAAGTTTGAGCATATAATCCTGATGATTGTTCTTTTACTGCTCCGAAAGGACCTGATATAGCAATAGCAGGAAGTTTATCATCTTTATTCATTGCTTTTGGTATGTATAAATCACCTGCAAGTTCAATGCCAAACCTGTTTTTAAATGTAACACGCTCAACATTAACTTTTTCAGATTTAGGAAAAACTTTATCCCACTTACAATTACAACTCTTTGCACTTGCAATATTCATACTTCCTATAATAAATAGTGCTGACAATCCTAATACCAATAATTTTTTAAGCATAATTTACCTCTTTATTTTTCATATAATGATTTTGAATAATATCCAATATTGTTTGAGCATAAATATCTTGTTTACCAAAGAATATATGACTTGCACCTTCAATCTCTATAACCTGATTGTTATTTGGATGTTTGGTCCATTTATTCAGTTGTTCAATAAACGATTTTGGGCTATCACCTGTTACTGAGTCTTTGGAACCAATAATAAAAGTTCCGTTCGGTTTAATGTTATAAAGTGAATTTGTTTCACCCTCCCCACTTAAAACAGGGCAGTTTTTAAGGTTTTCGGCATTAAAAAACCCAAGAACAGTATTTGCCGTCATTGGTGAAAACCCACCGAATAACATCGGAAGAATATCATTACCTCTACCGTTTTCAACCCATGTCTGAGCCAGAGAATAACATTCATCCACGTTTGGCATAACTGTTTTCCAATGCATAATATCAATAGGAGCAGAAACGATATAATAATCTATATAATCATCCTTTGTATTCCCGAGATAATTTATAATCTTATTTGAACCAAGAGAGTGTCCTCCGAGAATTATTCTTTTGAACCCCATCTCTTTCGCTTTCAAAACCCAGGTTTCAACATCTTCATAAACAACATCAAAATCGGCTTCAAAAGTTCCCGTAAATCTTGGTCTTCCTGTGGAATGGTCTGTATAGGAAAAACAAGAAAACGAATCACTCGCATGCCCAATTATTGTTGTTATTCTGTTTTTACTTAATAATTTCCCTGTCGCATCAAGTAAATCATTTTGAAAAACGTTAGAAGAAATTCCCGTCATCATAATCAAAACGGTATCATTTGAACTATCACCGTATATTGCACCTTTAAGTTCTAGCCCTCTTTTTGTTACTGCTTTAATTATGTTCATTCTTTATTATCCTTTTACTTTTCTTAAGACTTTTGCAGGAATACCTGCGACTACAGTATTTTCTGGAACATCATGCGTTACAACTGCATTTACCCCTAGCCATTATTTTGCGAAATTCATCTAAATCAACATCCAGCATGTTCTAATAATAGCATAAACATACATTGCCCACTTAAAATATTTATGCTACCATATTGAGTGAAGATATGAGATTACATATCTTTAGGGCAACTGGGGTATCATTCAAGTGTTCGTAAAATTTCTTAAAAAGTTCGAACCTTGCATCATCAACCCCGCCATTAACGAAAAAATAAGTCCGCTTGTCGGACTTATTTTTTTGTTAAAAGTTGTGGAATAAAGAGGTGAGAACTCGCCGCAGGTTGTTTTAAATATAGTTTGACGAGTTTGTAGGGTGGGTAAAGCTGCATTCTTCTTGAAGTTTAGTCGAAATTTTTCGGGTGCGTACCCACCAAATATTTAATGGTGGAAATGTATGTTCAATCATTTTAAGATTCATCATTTGAAGTATTTTCCACCCTACACAATTCTCAAATTTTCTGTTCTTTCCTCTCAAACCAACTGTTATTTTAAAGTTGTTATTATTTGGTGCAAATAATTGCACCATTGCTCTTTTTTGTTTTTTATTGACAGGTTGTGCTTGACCTATAAACTTACGGGTTATCAGTCTAAAACTATGTTTAAATTAGATTTTACAGATTCGATCATTTTATTGATTTTGTTACCTCCATAGTTATTTTTATATTCTTCTTCTTTTTGATATCCTGTTGCGATTCTATTTATGTTTATACTTCCTAATATACACCCTTTAATTTCTTCAAAAGAATCTGACCAATTTTTATCCAAAAACTCTGATAAATCTTTTAATATTACTGATTTCATATTGGGAAATTTTTCAAAAATACCGGTTGTTCCGACCAAATCGTCAACCAAACTATTTAAATTTTCTGTAGTAATCTTGCCATCTGCATTATTATATGGTTCATAAATTTCTTTATTTTTTTCAAAATATTTATTTCTTTCTGCGAATGTTAAAAGTTTGTCATATGCTTTTTTAAGTTCGTCTTTTGTAATTTTATACAATCCTCTTATCGAATATTGTCCATCAAACAAATACCCTTTAAATCTACTCCCTCCAGAACGACTCGTTTCTTCAGGGAAAGCATCAAGTACGGTTAAAATTAATCTTAATTCTTTTTCTGTTATATTATTTTTCTTATCTTCAATTTTTGCAATATAGTCTAATTTATCTTTTGCATCTTTATCTAAATTTTGTATAATGTCTGATAATATTGGATTATTTTTTAATTCATCAAAAGAAATAGATTTTTTACCATTAAGTATTTGATTAACTATATCATCTAATCTTTCTTGATAATCAATTGTTAATGATGAATCTTCAAAATTTGAAACAGCAAAAGGCTTCATTTCTTTGTATTGTGTCCAAATATCACGTTTTATTTCACTATATTCGGCACTATTAAATCCTTCTACGACATCACCATTATCTTTTCTGTTAAAATTTGAGTTACCTACTTGCATAATGATATTCCTTTCTTTACCTTTAATGAATATAACGGCATAATTTTAAAAAACTTTAATGATTTTAGATTAATTGTTACAATTTATTATGCAGCAAAGCCGAGTTTTTCAATCATAGAACAGATTTTAGCTATATTTGGTGTAAATAAATGCTTTAAGAATTTTGTAACAAAAAGTTCGAACCTTGCCTCGTCAACCCCGCCATTAAAAGAGAACCCTTTATGGGTTCTTTTTTAATGGCAGAAATGATAGTGGAGAGAACCGCATTTGCGAGTTCGGCGGATTTCCGTACGGACGACACGAACAATAATAATTTAGGTGAGTTAGTCCGGATAGCGAAGAAATGGAGCGACTAAACCGTGAGGTTTAAAAGCGGAGCTTTCTGAGCGTGGAGGAAATCCAAGACGAGCCTCGTCGTTCCCTCCATTAAAAATAAAAAGCAGACTGTTAGGTCTGTTTTTTATATCAACTGTTTTGGTAGACTAAAGTCTACCTTACTGACTGATGTTTATGATGTAATTGTAGATAAAAAATGCCGACTTCCGCACTCATACCTGCTAATCAGCAGAGAAGCTTAATGAAGTCAGCATCCAATAACAGTATAACCGATAATACATCAAATCTCAACTCTGAAGAACTTACTATTGAAGATATGTTAAGAGGAATTAAATACCACAACGGACAAGTATTTTTCAATTTGTTTATAACAGAAAACCACATAGGTTTGATAAATATTTCTGCTAAGGATTTTACAAATTTGATTCTAATGTAAATAAACATAAAAATAAAACTTCACGATTCGCCAAAACAGGCAGGTTGAACAATTCAACTCGTGAAGTTAATAATAGCATAACCGAAAACAAATAGAATATCAAACATGATGTAAACAAACATAAAGATGATAATTTATCTGGAAATGGATGGCACCTCACCCTATCCTCAAGGAGAGGAAAATAGTGCACGTTTCTCAGATAAATTATTGCTACCACCTTGAAAAAATAAAAAATTGTTATTTTAATATTTTTGCTGTATAATAGAAGCTAGACTTGTTTGACCGCCTTCGGAAATCAAATCCGATTGTTTGCCTAAAAGCAAGTTTTTTATTCCGATTTATCAATAACTTTGTAACCGATATAAAGATTGTTTACTGCTATCCCAGAGTTATTTAAATATATTCAAAAACTTATTTTATTTCTGGGCCTTTGTATTTGCGATATAGTGTCATAATATCATCGGAAAGAGTTTTTCCGCTTATCATTCTTGCATAAACTTCCGCGACAAATTCTCCTATGCCTGTTTGTGCATATCCGGAAATTTTTCCGGCTGTCTGTTGAATCTCTTGGTTTGTTAAAAACTCGTACAAATCCGGATATAGTTTTTTTAAAACTTGAGGGTGATCTTTTAGAAGTTTTTCATATTTTTCTTTGCTCGTTGTTCCCCATCTGTTATCAACTTCGTTAACACATGTTCTGTTGGATTTGTTATTTTTAATATTGTCTAATACTTTTTTAAAACTAAATTTCCATTTTTTTAAATCCAGTTCTTTCAGGTTTTTAGCAAAATCTTGCAGATGCCCCATCTCATGATAGATTACAGTTGCAGGAGATTCTATGTTATATTCGTTTATCCAAAATATTTTATTTTTTTCCATTTTAGCTATAATATTTTCTAAGAATTCTAACTGTTTTTCTGTTTTTTGTTTTTTTAATTCCTCAAAATTAATTTTTATATTATGTTTTCTTAAAAAATCCGAATGTTCTTTTGTGATTTGTTCTAATCCCCAAATCGGATTTCTGTGTGTTGAAAGAGCATTAGTTCCGTTTATCTGCAAGCTGTAATATAGAATTTGTTTTTCTTGAATATTCAAATTCTTGGAATTTTTGTAAAATCGTTCGGCTAATTTCGCTAAGTCTTTAGAAGGATATGGTCTTACACACCCCATTTTTAGTATTGTAGAAATATCACCGGTTTTTGTGTTTATATTAAAGAATTTTTTCCCGTCTGAAGCGTACAGCAAATCTTTGATTTCTTTATTTAAGACATCGTGTTCAAAATAGTTTTTATTAATTACCATATTGCCGAAGTTAGGAGAAGAGATATCTCTTACAACATAAGCTAAAGAATCTTTATTTTCATTAGTCAGAGATTTAAAACCAAGTTTAGTTGGCATAAAAAGATTGCCCTTATTAGCATTCGATACATCTACAAGACCTTTATTAGCAATATTTATAGCGTCAAGTGTAAAATTTTTGTCAATCTCTTTTATGCCTAATATTTCTTTTGCAAATTTAATACCGTCTTCTAAAGTTTTTGCCTCTTTGAACTCTATCTTTTGAGGGAGTTTACTTATTATGAGCTTCTCTTTATAAAGTTTAGAGATTTTGTTGTCTTGGTGTTTAGCAAATAGAATTCCGGTAAGTGCAAGCATTGCAAGTCCTGCTCCTGCGCCATATATCCAATCATAAGTTTTACTTTGTTTGTTTTTCGAATAAGAAAGCTCAACTGTATCATTTGAATACGGTTCAGTTTTTTGATATGTGCTTGTTTTCTCTGTTTGATGTATTTGAGTTGAGAGTTGTTTAACAGACTCTACCGGCATGGTAATTCCTAATTTGTTATCTTATATATATAAAGTTTAATAAAAAAATAAAATTGCCATCTTTGATGGCAATTTTATCATTTATTTACATTGTTTAAATTGAATTTGATTGATTGCAAATTTATCTATGCACTTTCTTTTGATTTATTCTTAGGAAGTCTTATAAGCTCTGCATCATGCTCTGCATCAATTCCGTCGGTGCTATCTGCTCCTTCTTCTTTTTTGTCTTGAGCTTCAACCATTTCCTTTGTAATAGTAAATTTCTTAATGTCATGTTTAGAGGGTATATCATACATAACGTCAAGCATAAGTTCTTCAACAATTGAACGTAATGCTCTAGCACCTGTTTTACGCTTAATAGCTTTTTTAGCTATTAAATCAACTGCTTCCTGTTCAAAGTCTAATTCAACATCGTCCATTTCCAAAAGCTTTTTGTATTGTTTTAGAACTGCATTCTTTGGTTCAGTTAAAATCATCTTCAATGTATCTTCATCTAAAGCATCAAGCACTGCAAAAACAGGAACACGACCAATAAACTCAGGTATCAAACCAAACTTAAGCAAATCTTCCGGCTGAAGTTTTTTAAGAAGTCTTGAAGATGCCTGTTCTTTTTCAGCTTGAGTTTGAGCGACATTCCCAAAACCGATGGAATTCCCGTCTTTAACTCTGTGTTCAATGATTTTATCCAAGTCAACAAACGCACCGCCTACAATGAATAAGATATTTTTTGTATCAATTTGTATAACTTCTTGTTGTGGGTGTTTTCTTCCGCCCTGAGGAGGAACATTTGATATCGTACCTTCAATAAGCTTTAATAAAGCTTGTTGAACGCCTTCACCCGAAACATCACGGGTAATAGATGTGTTTTCGGATTTTCTTGCAATCTTATCAATTTCGTCTATATAAATAATACCTCTTTCGGCTTTTTTAGCATCATAATCAGCATTCTGGTAAAGACGCAAAAGAATATTTTCAACGTCATCGCCAACATAGCCGGCTTCGGTTAAAGTTGTAGCGTCAGCTACCGCAAAAGGTACATCAAGCATTTTAGCTAATGTTTGAGCTAATAATGTTTTACCTGAACCTGTAGGACCTACAAGCAGGATATTTGATTTTTGAATTTCAACATCATCTTTATTGCTGTTTATATTGTGTTTAAGACGTTTGTAATGGTTATAAACCGCAACTGACAGAACTTTTTTTGCATCGTCTTGTCCCACGATGTGCTGGTCAAGATAAGCTTTAATTTCATGAGGTTTTGGTATCGGTTTATCTTCAATATCGTCTTTTTTCTTGCTATTATCTTTGTCTTCTGAATCTTTATCTTTTTCTTTTTGTTCAAAAAATTCTTCGTCTAAGATTTCATTACAAAGTTCAACACATTCATCGCAAATATATACATCAGGCCCGGCAATAAGTTTTTTAACCTGATCTTGAGTTTTTCCGCAAAATGAACATTTAAGTCTGTCGCTTGACGGCATAGTGCCTCCTTTTATACTATTATTCCCTCGCCTTTTAGGAGAGAAAGCAGTTGTGCAAGAGAGCTTTTGCTCGATTGCTACAAATGCGGGTGAGGTTATATTAGGATATGATTAACCCCCTCCCAAGTTCCTAACTTTCAAAGCAAAGCTTTTCAAGAAGAAACTTTGCCCTCCCCCAATGGAGAGGGTACTTAGTTTTATTCTTTCGTAATAACCTTATCAATCATACCATATTCAAGAGCTTCTTGAGGTGTCATGATATAGTCACGATCTGTATCTTTTTCAATTTTCTTGATAGATTGACCTGTATTTGAAGCCATGATTTCATTTAAGGTCTTTTTAATTCTCAAGATTTCTTGAGCTTGGATTTCGATATCAGTAGCTTGACCCTGCGCACCGCCTAAAGGTTGGTGGATAAGAACTCTTGAATGAGGAAGAGCCATTCTTTTACCCTTTGTACCTGAACAAAGAAGGAATGCGCCCATTGAAGCAGCTTGACCTAAGCAGATTGTTTGTACGTCTGCTCTAATGTGCTGCATTGTGTCATAAATTGCTAAACCGGCTGTTACACTTCCTCCGGGAGAGTTGATATATAACATAATGTCTTTTTCAGGGTTTTCACTGTCTAATAGTAACATTTGTGCAACGATTAGGTTTGCAACCATGTCATCAATTTGTGTTCCCAAAAAAATTATTCTTTCTCTGAGTAATCTTGAGAAAATATCAAAAGCTCTTTCGCCTCTTGATGATTGTTCGATTACTGTAGGTACGTAACTTGCAAAGCTCATCTTTATTTCCTTTCTTATATATAAACTAATACTCATTAGCTATATTATACACTATTCAACCTATTTAACCAATAATTAATTTGTATGAGATTTATACTACGATTGCAATTAAGATTATACCATAAAAAGTTAAAAAATATTATCAAGTAAAACCAAATCAGCATTAAAATTAAAAAAGCGTTCAATTTGTATAAAAATTTGAACGCTTTTTATATTTACCCCTGTAGGTCAGGTTTTACCTGACAATTACTTTTTATTTACCTCCTACTATTGAGCATTAAACATGTCTTTGCCTACCGAGCAAAGAGGGCAAGCCCAATCATCAGGTAAATCTTCAAATTTTGTACCTGCAGCGATTCCGTTATCAGGATCGCCTACTTCCGGATCATAAACATAACCGCATACTGAACATACATACTTTTGCATAAATTTTCTCCTTTCGTTATCCCCTCACCCTAACCCTCTCCCAAAGGGCGAGGGAATGAAAGAGGTTATTATAAACTGTTAACAATCTTATCAGCCAAACAATCAAGCTCTGACAATTGTTCCTCTTTTAGAGTTGATTTTAAACATACTGAATCGTCAATTATTTCTGTACCTTTTAATCCTTCTAATATAGTTTTCATTGCGCTTCCGCAAGTAGGTGCCCAAGAACCGTTTTGGATAAGAACAACTTTGCGGTTTTGAAGGTTGTGAGCCGAAAGATTGTGTAAGAAATGCTCCATTGTTTCAAATATTCCGTTATTATATGTTGTTGTTGCAAATACGATATGAGAATACTTAAACGCATCAGACAGAACATAAGATGAATGAGTGTGAGATACATCATACATTTTAATTCCCTTTATTCCTCTGTCTGCTAATTTGCCTGCTAAAATATTAGCAGCATTTTCTGTTCCTCCGTATACAGAAGAATAAGCGATGAGAACAGATTTTTCTTCAGCCTCATATCTTGACCACTTGTCGTATTTTTCTACAAATTTTGAAATATTGTCTTTAATTATTAAACCATGAAGGGGGTAAATGACTTCAATATCCAAGGCGCTCGCCTTTTTTAGCAGCATTTGAACTTGAGCCCCGTATTTACCGACAATGTTTGTATAATACCTTCTTGCTTCATCAAGATAATCTTTTTCAAAATCAACATCTTTATCAAAAAGATTCCCGTTAATTGCACCAAATGAACCGAATGCATCAGCTGAATACAAAGCTTTATCGGTTTTATCATAAGATACCATAACTTCAGGCCAATGAACCATCGGTGCCATTGTAAATACAAATTCGTGTTTTCCTGTGTTTAGAGTATCACCTTCTTTTACTACCATGACGTGAGAATCGATATCAAAGTCAAAGAATTGTTTGATTAAAGCGACTGATTTTGCAGTTGTAACAATTTTAACTTCCGGATAAAGAGCAATAACGTCTTCAATCAATGCACAGTGGTCAGGCTCCATATGATGAATTATTAAATAGTCCAAATCCCTTCCGTCTAAGCCGGCCTCCAAATTTTGGAAGAACTGACCTGAACAAGCTTTATCGACAGTGTCCATAAGAACGGTTTTATCATCCAAGATTAAATAAGAGTTATATGAAATTCCGTTAGGTATCGGATATGCACTTTCAAATAGTGCAAGTCTTCTATCTGAACACCCTATATAAATAGTATCTTCCGTAATTTTCCTAATATCGTACATTTTTTCTCCTTTATATCGCTTTTTTGCAAAAACGCACTATGTATTTATTTTATTATAATATTATCCCGAATATTTTTATACTTCTATGTATCCTATGTAGGGAAGATTTCTGTAATAGCCGTCAATGTCAAGCCCATAGCCGACAAGATACTTATCATCAACTTCAAAACAATAATAGTCAGCATTAACATCGACAGCACGTTTTACTTTTTTATCCAGCAGTGCGCAGAACTTTAAATCATTAAATTGAAAATTGTGTCTTAAAAAATCCATAAGGAACTTTGCGGTATGTCCTGTATCTATAATATCTTCAATTATTAGGACATTTTTGTTATTCAAATCCGGAAGTGCAATGTCAACTGCATTAACTTTTCCGCTTGAAGTTGTTCCGCTTCCGTAGCTGGAAAGTCTTATAAATTCCATTTTAACCGGCATTGTTAAATGCTTTGCCAAATCAGTCATAAACATAACAGAACCTTTTAAAACACATATCAGATAAACTTCCTGCTCTCCGTATATGTTGTTAAGTTTTGATGCTAAACTTCTAATCTCGGTTTGAATTTGCTCTTGAGAATACAATGGTTTTATTTCATTTTCTTTAATCATAAATCTCTCGTTTTCTTGTTATTTATTCATTTACTTTTTCAACTTCCAAAACGTGTGTTGGTTTTACCTTAACACCTATTTTGTCGTTTAGTCCTACACCTGTTACCCACAAAACTTCTTTTTCGTTGCAAAGAAGCGGAATATCATCTCTGCGATGTTTTGATACCCCTTTACCGTTCATATACTTTTTAAGTTTCATAGAACCTTTCATTCCGAAAGGTGTAATTGTATCGCCATCTTTTCTTGCACGAAGAATGAACGGAAATTTAACGTCTGATAAATCAACATATGCAAAATTTGCTGTAGAATTAGGAAATACAAACAGCTGGCCTTCATCGTATTTTTTTATTTTAAATACTACATTTCCGAATTTATATTCTCCTTCTTTGTTTATATAAACCGGCTTAAGTTTGTCAGATAAAACTTGTTTTTTGTGAGGAATTGTTTCAATTATTTTATTATCTGTGTAAAGCCACATTGCGGTTGCTAATGATAATGTAGTTCCATTTCGTTTGTCGATATTCGACTCTATAAATTCAAAAATTTCGTTAACTTTTTTAGCATCATAATCAAGACCTAATATCTGAATGTATTCATAAACAAATCTACGCTTTATAGCTTTTGATAATTTTTTGTACTCTTCAACACGTATCTTATCTACATCAAAAACATTCGGCCTTAATGTTGCTAAATACTCTTCTATTATTTCATTATCACTTGTGGCATTTTCTGCAAGAATATTCAAAGCATCTTTTACTTCAGGATTAATCTTTTCTAACATTGGCAGTACATTAAGTCTTAAAAAGTTTCTTTGATACACTGTATTTTTGTTTGAAGAATCATCGTTAGGTGTAAGATTATTTTCAATGCAATATTGCATAATTTCTTTTCTTGAAATTTTCAATAAAGGACGATAAAAATATTTCCTTTTTTCAGAGATCCCTCTTAAACCGATAATTCCTGTGCCTTTTATTACTCTATATAAAACGGTTTCAGCATTGTCATCTTTGTTGTGAGCAGTGAATACTGCATCAGCATCATATTCTTCATAGGCTTCTTCAAAAAATTCATATCTTGCAATCCTTGCATCGTTTTCCGTTTTTCTTAAACTCGCCGGTGCAGTTCTTGTATAGAATTCAAACCCCCTTGAAGATGCAAAAAGCCGGCAAATCTCTTGCTCCCTCAAAGATTCTTCGCCTCGCCAATTATGATTAAAATGAGCAGCAATAACATCAAAATCGAAAAAATCAGGTAAATCCTTGATTTTTGATAAAATATCCAAAAGACACATAGAATCGTAACCGCCGGAAAATCCTACTATAACGGTTTTATCTTGTAGGTTATGTTCTTTTAAAAACTTGACTATTTTATTAATCATACGCTGCCAACAAAATAATTATATCATGAGCAAATAAAACAATAATAAAATCTTATCAAATTAGTGAAGAGTTATAATGCAAATAAAAATCATGTTTATACTTTACAAACGGTCAGTTTTTTAATACTATAGAATAAAACGAGGTAACTAATGGCAGAGAATAAATATAAACGTGTGTTGTTGAAGATAAGCGGTGAAGCATTACTGGGAGAGCAACAGTTTGGAATAGATCCAAAACCAGTAGAGATGATAGCCGATGAAATCCGTTCAATTTATGAACGAGGTGTTGAAATCGCTGTTGTAGTCGGCGGAGGAAATATTTTTCGAGGAATGAAAAATAGTGCTAAACTTGGTATGGATCAAGCATCGGGTGATTATGTAGGAATGCTTGCAACTGTTATGAATGCAGTAGTTCTTCAATGCGCACTTAAGAAAATTGAAGTTGAATGCAGAGTCCAAACTGCAATTGCAATGAACCAAATAGCAGAACCATATGTAAGACACAGAGCAATTCGTCATCTTGAAAAAGGCAGAGTGGTAATATTTGCAGCCGGAACGGGAAACCCGTTCTTTACAACTGATACTGCTTCTGCGTTGCGAGCTTCAGAAATTGGAGCGGATGTGATGCTTATGGCTAAAAATGGTGTAGATGGTGTTTATACAGATGATCCGAAAACAAATTCTAATGCAAAAAAACTTGATAAAATCTCGTATGCTGAGATTATCCAAAAAGATTTAAAAGTTATGGATACATCAGCATGCGCTCTATGTAAACAAAACGGAATTCCGATTATCGTATTTGATTTTAAAGCACAAGGAAGTCTTGTAAAAATAATGAATGGTGAATCGGTAGGAACATATATAAGTTAAAAATAGTTGCTTCGCTTATAGCGGAGAGGTTTAGAATGAGAAGGAACCTTCTCATAAAAATAAGATTATAAAAGGAGAAAATTATGTCAGACGCGCTTGATGAAATGTTTTTATTTGGTGAAGAAAAAATGGAAAAAGCAATAGCTCAGCTTAAGAAAGATTTTGCGTCAGTTCGTACAGGCAGAGCTAATCCTGCTATTTTAGATAAAGTTGTAGTAGAGTATTACGGAGCGCCTACACCAATCAGGCAAATGGCTCAAGTACAAGTGTCAGAGGGTACAACACTTGTCATTACACCATTTGATAAAAGCATATTAAAAGAAGTTGAAAAATCTGTTATAAAAGCAGAAATAGGAGTTGCTCCAAATAATGACGGAACTTGTATCCGTTTGAACTTCCCTCCTTTAACTGAAGAAAGAAGACGTGAAACAGCAAAAGATGTTAAAAAATTTGGTGAAGATACAAAAATCGCAATCAGAAACGTAAGACGTGATATGGTTGATACCTTAAAGAAAATTGAAAAAGATGAAAACCTTCCGGAAGATGCAGTTAAAGATAATCAAGACCAAATTCAAAAACTTACAGATAAATATGTAGGAATCATAGATTCACTCGTTAGTGAAAAAGAAAAAGAGGTTATGACAGTATAATGCTGACAAAGAGCGTAACAAGATTAATTGTAGGTTTAGCTATCGGGTTTACTGCATTATTTGCAATTATAGCCGGTGGTATTCCTTTGACAGCATTATGTCTAATAATTATTTTAATTGGTGCAAGAGAGTACACTGATGTTCTAAAGAATAAAGGTTTTCTGCCCAGTTACAAAATTATTGTAGTTTCGAGCTTGATCTTTGCATTTATAGCTTATTTTGGCAAATTGAATTATATACCGTTGGCATTTACACTATCTACTTTAATGGCATTTATGTGGGTATTATTCAGAGGTAAGCAACCTTATATAGCAAATGTAGCTACAACTATTCTTGGGTTTGTGTATTGCGGCTGGTTTCCTCTGCATTTATTGCTTTTGCGTGACATAGGATGCTGTGAGCCTTTCTTCAATGGCTGGATAAAGCATAATCCTTCAATGGAAGGCGCTGCATATTCAATTCTTATGTTGTTAGGCGTGATATTAACAGATTCGCTCTGTTATTATACAGGTGTTCAATTCGGAAAACATAAGCTTGCAGAAGTTATAAGCCCAAACAAAACCGTAGAAGGCGCAATAGGCGGAACTTTGGCTTGTCTTATATTTAGTATTGTATTTGGTGTGTGGGTATTTAATCTTCCTTGGTATCATTCTCTTGCAATAGGGCTCTTAATTGCACTCTTTGCTCAAATAGGGGATTTATGCGAATCAATGATAAAGAGAGATGCAGGTGTTAAAGACTCTAGTGATATAATTCCTGGGCATGGCGGATTTTTAGACAGGACTGACAGCTATATTTTAACAATTCCTGTTATTTATTATTACTTGCATTTCTTTGTTGTAAATAATTTCTTTGATATATTAAAAGGACTGTTTTAATGTTAAAAGAGATTTTCGGTGAGGGTGATGAAAAACTTATCAAAATTGCTCTTACGCACCCTTCATATACAAAAGAAAATAACATGTCTGATTTAGAAAATTACGAAAGGTTGGAATTTTTTGGCGATTCTGTTTTAAAGTTGTATACTTCTAAGCTATTGTATGAAATGTATCCTACGTCAGCAGAGGGAGAATTGTCAAAGATTCGTTCGATATTGGTTTCAGATGCAATATTAGCAAAAGTAGCTGTAAAAATAGGTCTGGATAAAGTTATTATTATAGGGCCTTCAGAAGAAAAACAAGGCGGAAGAAAAAGAGAATCAAATATTGCATGTTCTTTGGAAGCGATATTAGGAGCTTACTATTTAAGCGGAAAACGAGAAGAAATCGAAAAATTTATAAGAGATTATGTAATTGTATATGCTGATGATGTAGATAAACATTTTGAAAAATACAACGCAAAAGATATTTTGCAGCAGTATACACAAGGTCAAAATAAGACAAGACCGGAATATAATGTTATATCTGTGAGTGGTCCTGCTCATAGACCGGTTTTTACAGTGGAAGTAGAATGGTCAGGAAAGATTATATCAAAGGCTGAAGGCAAATCTAAAAAAGAAGCTGAACAGCTTGGTGCATACGAAGCTTGTAAACGATTAGGTATAATTTGAAATTTATAAAACAAAACAGCATGTAATTCAAAAAAATCAGCCGGATGGATAAGAGAAGAAATTAGCATTTCTATAAAATGTATTTTTTACACTTAATGTAAAAATGCGACTGGCACTGCATTACGCCCTAATTTACAAAACTTAAAACTTTTACTTGACATTTTATATTATATGTAGCATAATAAAAATGTTAGATGAAGTGTTGAACGAACACTTAATAACAAAAGGCTAGTTCACGGAGGTGACAATTATGAATATTAATAGAGTATCAAATATAACATTTAAACAAAACGATTATTATAAACAAAATGCAATACTTATGTTAAGAGATCCAAATGCTTCTGTAAGATTTCAACAAAACAAGGAAGTTGCTCAAAAAGCAGATGCGCTCAATACTAATCCGCTTACTGCACTTGGATACAAATTGTATAGAACATTCAGCATGATTAGAGATAATGAGCCTATTGAAGCTGATACAGAAAAACATTTGAATACATTAGCTTAAAATATAAAATCTATAATATAATACACACACATAATTTAGCGATAATTTTTTTAATTATCGCTTTTACTTTTGTATAAATTTTATATGGCACATATAAAATGTGCAAAATATATATAATCCTTTGGTATTACTTCTTGAGCAGGTTAATAAAGTTTATTCAAAATGATAAAATATATATGTAAGTCGAAGGCAACGAGTGATGTAGTCGGACTGTCGACAAAAAAATGTATGATTAGCTTTGTGTGTGTGTTCGGCTTACTTCTTTAGTACAAAATCTTTTCTTCATAATAATTAGCCTTGCTCCTTTTGTTTCTCTTCCGAAAGGGGCATTATTATTAGATGTTTATAAACATCTAAAATAACTGATTTTTTACTAATTCTTAAAAAACAAAATGGTTCAGATACTACATGACAAATACAATTAAAAGTTTACTTTTGTAATATTAAATTCTTCATCCCAAATCAATTCACCTTTAGGTTCAACTTGGTGATATTTGTATGAATTTTCAATATATTTCGGATTAAACAGGCTTTTTTTGCATAAAATTTGTATTATTTCCGGTAGTAATTTTGTACTGCCTGCAAGCGTTCCGTTTGCGGAAGTTGCGCTTTTTCCGTCATAGTATATTTTTGAATCCGCAAAAATATCTTCTTTTTTGTCACTATACGTAATTGGAAGTGAGTCGCTGATTAGCAGAATTTTATCTGCCGGTTTTGTTTTAAATAAAAGTTTTAGTGCTTCATCACTTACGTGAACACCGTCTGCAATAACTTCAGTATAAACAGAATCATCTAATAACGCTGAAAGTGCTGTAGACTCTCCCCTATGCGTAATACCTGACATTGCATTATACATGTGAGTTGTGCCATCGGGTGTTAATTCTCCTTTTTTCCAACCGGTG
Source organism: uncultured bacterium (assembly GCA_902798645.1). GTDB lineage: Bacteria > Cyanobacteriota > Vampirovibrionia > Gastranaerophilales > Gastranaerophilaceae > CAG-196. The sequence goes on along the minus strand of CADBXV010000006.1, from coordinate 7,825 downwards.
CAATGTCCTGCCTGAACTTTTACGCCATTTCCCTTTAAATATTTGATTAAACCTTTATCTAATTCAGGAGCGAGAGTAACTATTTTTATAAATTCATCCTCAAGCTTTTGGTAATTTTCAACCGTTAATGATAAAAAGTGTTCTGTGTTATGAATTCCTTTTTTTTGAGGGTTAAGAAATATACCTTCCAGATGTATTCCAAGAATTGAATTACATTTTTTTGAGGCTTCTTTTATAATCTTAATTTGACGTTTTGTATTTTCTAAAGTATCCGTAACAAGAGTTGGAAAAAAGTATGCAATACCAATATTCCTCAGTTTTTGGGATAAATCTAAAATCTCGTTTACCCCTGCTTTATTAAAATCAATTCCGTATGCACCATGAAAATGTTGTTCAATTATAGGTAAAGTTTTCATTAAACACCTGCAAAAATCTCTCTGACTTTTTCTCTGTCATCAAAGTGAATTGTTTCATTTGCCAGAATTTGGTAATCTTCGTGTCCTTTTCCTGCAACAACTACTACATCATTGATATTAGCAATTTTACTTGCTTCTTTAATAGCAAGTTCTCTGTCCGGTTCAACAACAACATTGTTAACGCTCTTAAACCCTGCAAGAATATCAGTAATAATTTGTTGAGGATCTTCTGAACGAGGATTATCGCTTGTTACAATAACTTTGTCAGCAAGCTGTTCTGCAATTGCTCCCATTTTAGGACGTTTAGTTGCATCTCTGTCCCCTCCGCAGCCAAATACGCATATTAGCTTTCCGTCTTTAGGTGTAATTTCTCTTGCTGCTTTCAATACGTTATCTAAGCCGTCAGGTGTGTGCGCATAGTCAACTATAACTGTAGGTTTGTTAGTTACAACTTCAAATCGTCCTGCAACTCCTGATATTGTTTCCAGTGTTTTAATTGAATTTTCAATATTAAAACCTTGAGCAAGTGCTACAGTGATTGATGCTAAAACATTATAAACCGAGAACATTCCGTTCATAATTAAGTTGACATTGTACTTTTTACCTTTTATGTCGCAAACAAAAGATGCGCCTCTATCATCAAATGATATTTGCTCTGCTCTGACGTCAGCCGGCTGGTTTATGCCATATGTGTATATATTAACACCATTTGAGATTACATCTTTGAATTTTTTAGCATATTCATCATCATTATTAATTACTGCAAAATCTCCGGAATAAAGATTTTCAAATAAAATAGCCTTTGCTTTAAAGTAATTTTGCATTGTAATATGGAAATCCAAATGATCTTGAGTAAGGTTTGTTAAAACAGCGCCGTTAAATTCTGCATAATCAACTCTGTGTTGAACAAGAGAGTGTGAACTTACTTCCATAACAACATTCTTGATTCCTTTTTCATATATTTCATCAAAGAGTTTTTGAAGTTCCGGAGCTTGAGGGGTTGTATGTTTAGCATCGTGATAATCGTCATCTGAGGACATTTTATTACCTAAAGTTCCTATTAGTGCACATTGTTGATTTTCTGCCTCAAATAATCTTTGGATAAGGTGAGTTACTGTTGTTTTTCCGTTTGTACCTGTTACACCTATAAGATTAAGTTTTTTAGAAGGTGATGAATAGAATAAATCGGATATTTGAGCAATAGCCTCAGTTGTGTCCGAAACTACAATTTGAGGAATATCAAGGTTTAATCTTCTTTCGACAATACATAAGCAAGCCCCGTTGGCCACAGCTTCTTCTGCGTATTCATGACCGTCAACATGTTCTCCTGTCAAGCAAACGAATAAATCGTCTTGCTGTGTTTTTTTAGAATTGTAAGAAATTCCTTCTATTTCACTGCAAAAACCTTCTATATTTGCTAAGTCTATGTAATTTATGTTGTCAATTAAAGTTCTTAATCTCATATTATCTCCTTATCTTACTCAAATTTATCCGGTTGTAGGTTTAATATTCTTGCTATTTGTACTGAAATTTCTTTAAAAATAGGTGCAGCAACTGTGTTGCCCCAAATTTCGCCTCCTTGAGCAGAGTCAACAATAACATATATTAATACTTGCGGATCTGTAGAGGGCATATAACCTACAATTGAAGTGTAAAGTTTGTTAGTATATCCTGAGCCGTTTTCTTTAGGCTTAATTGATGTTCCGGTTTTAGCGGCGATGTTGTAACTTGGATTTTTGATGGGAGATTTTCCACGGTTGATACTTTCTGTTAAAAGTTCTGTAACAACTCTGGCATGTTCAGGTGTCATTACTTGTACTCTCTGAATTTTTTCTGCTTCTTCTTCTGGTGAATACTTAATAACGTGCGGTGTTACACGAACACCGTCGTTAGCAAGTGCGGAAACCGCAGAAACCATCTGTATAGCAGTAACAGAAGAACCGTATCCGTATCCCATTGTTGCGTGGTCAGAAGAATCCCATTTGCTAGGATTTTTTAATAATCCGACTGATTCGGCAGGAAGGTCTATGCCAGTTTTACTTCCAAATCCGAACTTCTTAAGTATGTCATAATATTCATGTTTTTCCATCATTTGCGCAATTACAACCGAGGCTACGTTGCTTGAGTGCTCAAAAAGATATACTAAATCTATCATTCCTGGATTTGGATGCCTTGCGTAGTCGTAGTTTTTAATTGTCCACCAGCCGACTTTTATTTTACCGGTGTCGTTTATTTTTGAATAACGATTTATTTTCCCAAGCTCAATTGCAGAAGCTACTGTAATTGTTTTGAATGTAGAACCGGGAGGAAATACGTCGGTAAGAGTCCAGTTTTTTATTTGATAACTTGTAGCGTGTTTAAAGTTATTCGGATCGAAGTATGGATAAACCGCATAAGCAAGAATCTCTCCGTTTCTTGGATTCATAACAATTACAGCACCTCTTTGTGCGCTGAATTTTTGAATTGCTTTCATCAATTCTTTTTCACAAACGTGTTGTACTGCGGCATCTATAGTTAAAGTTACGTCTTTTCCTTTGACAGGTTTTGTTGCTGCGATAGGATCTGTTGTAATATTATAAATAACTTTTCCTTTAGGTGTCATCTCAAAAGAAGCTTTTCTTTCGACACTTTCAAGCTTATCTCCCGCAGTTAATTCAACACCTGATGCAACATCCGCATCAAAATTGTAGTATCCTAATACGTGAGCGGCAAGTGTTCCTTGCGGATACGTTCTGATACTTTTTTTATCCATAGGGATTTCACGCAAATTTAAACTTGCAATTTTATCTTTTGTATGGCGGTCAACATTCTTTTTCAATGATACAAGAGATGTATTTTTTCTGAGTTTTTCGGTTAAATCATACTGAGAAATTTTCAGAATTGGTGCCAGTATTTTAGCAAGTTCTTCCGGTTCGTGAACATAATCAGCTCTGCGAGCAAAGATATCGTAATAAACGGTATCTGTTGCAAGTTTTATACCATTTCTGTCATATATATCTCCTCGCATAACAAAAGCACTTGCTCTGCGCTGATTTTTTGCTTTTACTCTAAAGTGTCTTATGTCAAGGATTTGAATACAAAAAAGATATATAATAAAACCTATAATAGCTAGCAAAAATAACCCTTGAAAGATAGTTAATCTTTTTTGGAACTGTATGTTTTTATTATTATTTATGCTGTTTCTTGCCATTCTCCCCATAACTAAATAATACCACAATTATAGTAAAAGGTTAATATTTTAACATAATAAAATTATAATCCGTATAAATCCCTGGCATTGAAATATAGCAACTTGTTAACAAGTTGTTCATCATCAAAATACGAATTAATTTTTACTTTAAAATTGTCAAGGTTTTTTCTATATAGTTCATTTGATTGGTTAAATCCTCCAATCGGAGCGTCTGAAGCCCATAAAATTCTATTAGTATAATCTCCTTTAGATGTGTTTTTTAGTGATTCTATAAGCATAATAACGTCTTCTAAATCTCCTGTTTCCAAATCAATCCAAGATGTGTCGCAGTATAGGGTAGCATCTTCATTCTCGATAGATTCAAGCATAATTTTAATCGCTTCAATGTGCGACTCTTTTGGACCTGTAGAAAGATGCCCAAGTATTATAGGAACATCAGGAAATTCTTTTGCTTTCTCATATATAATCTTAGGTGAAGAAAATCTTGATTTTATGTGTCCGGAATGGAACAAACAAGGTTTTTTAAATTCCCTTGCAAGGTTTAAATATTTGTTATACTTTGGCGAAGTTGCGGACAGTTTTTCACATTCGGGATGAAATTTTAAACCGATAAATTGCGGATATTCGGTTAATAAAAATTTCATTACGTGATTATCTAATGATTTATCAACCTGACAAACTGCAAGAGGCAGAAGTTTATTGTACTTCTTTGCAATTCTTATTATGTCCAAATTGCAATCAAGTTCACTTTTCGGATAAATACTGTCTATTCCTTCAAGATTTGAACAAATTGCATAATCTACGCTATCTCCTATTACTTCAATAATAAATTCCGGTGAAAAATTCCCCCAAGGTGATCCAAATCCGTAATGTGTATGTGAATCTATAATCATAGTTATATGCTATCACAAAACATTAATTTTATTTCTGCTTAGTGGTTGTTGTAAAAAATTATGCTATATTTTTTTTATTATTTTCGGCAGAAATATTCATTTCAGCGTGTTTCTTACGTGTATTTGCGTAAGTTAGTCTTGGTATAAACCAGCCAAGAAGAATTGGTGATATCAATACAGTTGACAAGAACCCCGGAACAGAACTCAACCCTCTTGCTATTTTAGAGATTGAACTCTTTTTGCCGATTCCGTTATCATTCATTAATTTTGTTACTAATTCTTTTGCAAATTTGTCATCTTTCATATTCTCAAAGAAGGATATTATCTTCTTATTTTTTTCTGACTTAGACAGGTCTTTTATTGAATCTAATGTAAATGATCTTTCATTAAATACTTCACCTGCAGTTGTTGATTTAGAAAGAATTTTTTCTAAATCTCCGCCTTTATTATCTATAAATTTAGAGAAGTTAATCATTTTCTCTTTAGAATCTATATTGCCATACAAAGCTTGAAGTTCTGTATTAGACAATAATTTTAAATCGCTGTACGGATTGATAGCATCCAAGAATTTCTTAGGAGCTGATTTATTCATCGATGCACGATTAGAAAGTATAAATCCTTTCTTTCCTTCATACAAGCTGATTATACCTTTTTGCATGATAGGAACAGTGTATACAACACCCAAAGATGAAATAGTATCTCTTACCAATATTTCATGGATTTCTGTCATATCTTTATTGCCATTTTCATCAACAAGCGCTCTGTCATATGCTCTTAGTCCTCTTGGCAAAAGTAAACCGAATAATGACAAGCAAGCCATTAAGCTCATAGTGAAGTTATATCCGTTGTATTCAAATTCTCTTTGGAACCAGTCAGGAACTTTCTTAGTCAAGAATTTACCTATTTTTGATAAAAATCCTTCTGAGTTTATTCCCTTTCCTTTGAATGCTACATTTTGTTTATTATCGGATTCTTTTATTTCATCCTTCTGAATCAAATGCTGAGCCCCAGGGGCAACTGAATTATATGCGTATATCTTTGGAAGAACGGATAGACCACCCAAAGTTGCGGCAACAGTTGCTATATTAAATCCAAGTCGCTTTGCTGCAAAGTTGTTTTTGATATTTTCTGCAGTTTTTAGATTAATATCTTTATATTCAGGATTGTTTTCTATTGCATCTTTTGCAAAATTATTTATTGCTTTAATAACATCACCGGAAGCAAAAGTATATTGTTTTCCGTTGTATTCGGTTGAAAGTCTGCATATTGATTCAAGCTTAGGAGAAACTTTAACCATATTGTCATTCAGTTTGTTTAAAATATTCTTATATCCTTCTTCCGATACTTTTTTGTCTTTTGAATTAAATTTTTCAAATTCTTTTAATATATAGTTAATTGTTTCATCAGCTTTTTTATCTTCAGGGATTGTATCTTTATAGAATTTTTCTATATTAAATTTAATAAATTCTTTTTTGAAAGCATCTTTATCGTTTTTAACAGATTGATTGAATTTAGGACTTTCAAGCATAGACTTAAAGTTTTTACCAATAATCTTTATAAGTCTTGTGTTAGAACCTGCAGATTTGCAGAATTTACCTGTAAGCCAAAGCATTAAAGGGGCCATAGCCATCATAAACGGTCCGGTCATACCTTCTCTGCCGAAAACTTCCAGTCCTTCTTTAATGTTGTATTCTCCGGTAACTTCTCTGTCACGATAGAAACCTGTAACAGTTCTGGGGAAAGTCATTCCCAGACCGTCTTGAATAAGGAATGAAACAACGTATCCTTTATTTTCGATACCTTGCATTAAAGCACCGGAAGCGCTTAAAAGATTCATACCCAAAGAAGATTTAAACGTAGTATTATTCTTTTTCTTTTCGTTTAAACTTCCTTTTTGATAATCAGTGTTGTTAACTGAGGTTACCTTCAATATTTAATCCCTATACTTCAACTAAGTGTAATCTGTACACTATTATACAAATTTATTTTGAAGTTAACAATACTAAGTATATACGTTTGTAAAAAATATTTACATTTGTTTAAATATATTAATTATCTGTTTGGACCTTCGCAAACAATGTATTCTTTTTCAATACCTTGTGCATCAAGGATGAAGTCGCACAATTCTCTTACAGCGCCTTTTCCACCACCATATCGAGATATAAAGTTGCATGTTTCCTGAACTTCTTTTACAGCATCACTTGGACAAGCAGCCAAACCGACTCCTGCAAGTATGCAAATATCGGGCAAATCATCTCCCATGTATGCAACATTTTCTAAGTTTAAATTATATTTCTTCAAAAGTTCTTCCAGTGCAGGAAGCTTGTGCTTATATCCTTGATATAGTTCGGTGAAATTAAGATTTTTTGCTCTGTGAGCAACAGTTCCGTTATTTCTGGCAGTAATGATGGCAGTAATAAAACCTGATTTATTCATTCTAACAACGCCATGTCCGTCTTTTGCGTTAAAAGTTTTATATTCTTTTCCGTCTTCATCATAAGTAATGCTGCCGTCAGTCATAACACCGTCGACATCAAAAACTATCATTTTAATTTTCTTAGCAGCTTCTGTTGCACTTTCTTTTACCATATATAACCTCTCTTGCTAAATTATACCATAAGTATGATTATTTAATATCGATTTATTTTATTTTTTCAAAAATATTCTCTATATCGGCAGATTCTTTAAAACCGTACTTTTCCAAAATTTTATTAGTATCAGATTCTTTGTCATAATCTCCTATTACCAGTGTAGAAGATTTATCCGTTTTCAGAGAAAGTTTTAAAGCAACTAAGTTAGCATCTTCATAATCAAGATAAGGCCAAAAATTTCTGGCAAGCAGTATTGTATTATGAAAATCGATTTTATTTACATCTTCCAAAATATTGCTTTGTCTGAATATTACTTTATTTTTAAGAATTTCTTTTGCGTTAAATATGTTGGTTTTTTTTTGATTAAAATAATTTGTGAATCGATTTCCCATATAAAAATCTATCGCACCACGCTCATATGATTCAATTGTGTATTGTCCGCTTTTAGCCTTTTTTATATGTTCTTCATCAATATCTTTGGCGTTTATAGGTAAGAATTTTTTAACATTATTAATTCCCAATAAATCCAACATTCTTGCAACAATTGAATATATTTCTTCTCCGTCGGAGCAAGCGTGTGCAATAAAATTAACTTTAGGAACAGATTGATATTTTGTTGAAATAAAATATATTAAACCGTCAAAATCTAAATCGTGCCTAAAAAAGCAAGTGTCACCTCTGTACAATAATTTTCCTGTTTTTGATGTCACAGCGTGTTTGTAGGACTTAAAATTT